>JAVYMA010000014.1 GCA_038740345.1 Methanomassiliicoccales archaeon | reverse complement strand
CTAAATTATTAAATACAAATAATAATAATAATTCTTTTTTGCAATTTATCTAACACTGTCCAGCAATGCTATTTTTGGATTAATTTGATCCTTATACAAATGATTCGAAGCCAATCCCGATAGGTTAAATTTCTTAACATACCTGCAAAGAATTAATATAGTATTAATTTGTTGCCTTGCCGCTCCACCTCTGCATGCTAACGTGCTTTTTAAAATATTATTTTTTCTCAAACTCCCACAGAATAAGCGACTTCATCAAGTGAGCGATTAAAATTCAATATAACGAAGTAAAAGCATGGCACCTAATGCAAGATTTATTACGAAACAATTATGATGTTGTCTGAAAATCTTTTTATATAAGTTCTTAAGTCGGTTAAAATGGTGTCCGAGGTTGGTGGCTCAACTTTCCTCCTAAGCATCTGTTCTGAATCCCCACCAACACCGGCCTTGGACACCAAACATCCCAATTTCATAATTTTTTAAAGGCAAATATTTTCCATGGGTGAAGCTATTATTGCCCAAATGGAACTGTTGAAAAATGTTTTAAAAAAGATCTCTCCGAACGAAAGGGTCCGGACTAAGGTTAAAAGGGTCTCAGAGAAACTCCTGCAAACGGTCAGGGAAGAGGCCAAGGCATTATCGTTGGACGTAGAGGTTAGATTGGTCGGTAGTGTAGCGAAAGACACATACGTCAACAATCCTGACATCGACATATTTGTAATGTTCAATCCTGAGGTGAATAGAGCAGAGATGGAGAAGAAAGGACTCGAAATAGGATACAGAGTGCTAAAAGGGGAAGAGCGATATGCAGAGCATCCATACATACATGGGAAGTACCTAGGATTTGAGGTCGACATCGTCCCGTGCTATGCTGTGAAAGACGCTTCTCATTTAATATCGTCTGTCGACCGAACGCCTTTCCACACCGATTTTATTATTTCTCATCTTAGACCGGATCAGAAAGATGAGGTTAGGTTGCTAAAACAATTCATGAAGGGCATTGGCGTTTACGGTGCAGAGGCTAAGGTAGAAGGCTTCTCTGGATATCTGGTCGAACTCCTCATTTTATATTATGGTAGTTTTGAGAAGGTAATCCAAGAAGCAAGCGCTTGGAAGGAAGGTACTATCCTTTATCTTCACCAAAAGGGAAAGAAAAGATTTGAAGCGCCTTTGGTGTTCTATGATCCTGTAGATATAGATAGGAACGTTGCCTCCGCTTTATCTTTGCAATCATTCTCTATCTTCATTCATGCCTGTAAAGAGTTCCTCAAGCAACCCCACGAGCGTTTCTTCTTCCCTCCGAAAAATAAAAAGTGGAGCAAAAACAGAATCAGGTTAGAGATGACTAAAAGAGGGACAAAAATTTTAGCTTTTAGTCTCAGAAAGCCATCAATAACCGATGACAATCTCTATCCTCAGGTTCGTAAGACTTTAGAAGGGGCGTCAAAGATTTTGATTGCGCACGATTTCGTCGTGCTATCGAAATGCGCTTTACCCCTTAGGAAGAAGATTTACTTTATCTTCGAGCTACAAACAGACCTTCTGCCCATAGCTGAAAAGCATATCGGACCACCCGCGACAAGTGACCGTACAGACTCCTTCCTAAACAAATGGAAGGGGAAAGGTCTAGCTCCGCCATATTTGGAGAATGGCAGGTGGATGGTAATTAAGGAGAGGAGATATAGAAGAGCGGCAGATGCCATTAAGAATGAGTTGGAAAAAGCTTCAATCGGTAGCGCTTTGAAAAGGCTGGAAGGGTTTCAAGTACTTGGTCATACTGCAGCCTTGCACTCTCTTCCAATCTCGGCTCTAACGGCACTTCTCGATCGTCGCTATCCTTGGGAAAGAACGCCCTAAGGCACCACAGTGAAAGATCCTGAGATAGTCGCTGTTCTACCAACACCGTCAACGACCTTAACAGTATAGAGATATTGAGTATTAACACCACCAATAGTGGAAAAGGTGTCCTTATACTCGAACCTACCATAGACATTAGCGGAGTCCATTTCTACAAAGTTACTCGGCGATTGCCCTGAGGCGTGTATTTCGATCTGCACTGAGGCTATTCTTCCATTGTCGCGCGCCAAGACGGTTATATTTATCAGGTCCCCAGCTTTTATGGGAGTAGCACCGACGCTCACATATCTATTCCATGCGCCGTTGTGCTCAAACCATATAAAATTCTCCCTTATCTCGGGATCTTGATAATCACCAAATGGAGGATTTAAAAGAATAATCCATATCCCCAAGGCGAGTAAGAAAACGAGGATGTAATTGCCTGCAATGGTCTTCTTTTCCAGGCTTTCTAATTCTATTTTGAAAAGTGGATAGAGCCATTTCAATGCCACTATGAAAACCAAAATTAAAGCAAGGCCAAGGAAAACGGATATCCATGTAGTCAAGTAAGCGAAGAATCCAGCGATGATAGCCACTGCAGTGGAGAGGGCAAGAGCTTTGGTTCCCTTGATATCTTTCTCTAAGAAACCTTTTTCATCGAAGTCAGGAGGCACGAACTCATACTTCTCCTCCTCCTTTTCCTCCTTCCTTCTCTTCTTGGCCATGAACACCCGGTAAATGTGGCCAGAATTTAAACCTTTTTGAACAAAGTCATTTAAGAAGGCCTGGCCAGATTTAAGGAATAGTACGCTAATTGCATTAGAGGAGATTAACTTTGATTTGATTCTATTCTTATGTTGAATGGGGCACTTTCATCTAACCCCCTTGCACGTTTATATGCCCCGAAAAGATAAGATAGAAGGAAAGGTGCGTTAATGGCAGAAAAGAGATTAGAGGAGTTGCCTGGCGTAGGTCCTGCAACGGCAGAAAAGTTACGTGATGCCGGTTACACCGATCTGATGTCGATTGCTGTGGAATCTCCGAAGAATCTAGCTGAGGCTTGCGAGATAGGCGAGGCGGCAGCGGCTAAGATCATCGCTGCTGCAAAGGAAGCGGCAGACGTTGGAGGTTTCGAGCCTGGTGATGTCATAATGGAGCGAAGGCAGAATCTCCACAAGCTCACATCTGGGTCTAGGGCCCTTGATGAGCTTATGGGTGGAGGCTTCGAAACGCAGGCAATCACGGAGTTCTTCGGTGAATTCGGTAGCGGCAAGACCCAGTTGTGTTTTCAACTTGCTGTTAATGCCACGATGCCGATAGAGAAGGGCGGACTCGATGGAGAGGTCATAATAATCGATACCGAAAACACATTCCGTCCCGAACGAATAGCTCAGATAGCCAATGCCATGGATTTGGACCCTGTGGAGACATTGCATAAAATCCATGTAGCGAGGGCTTTCAATTCCTCTCATCAAATGCTTTTAGTGGAGAAGGCTATGGAAAAAGCGAGGGAGATTCCTGTCAGGCTGCTAATCGTGGACTCCCTCACAGCTCATTTCCGCGCTGAATATGTAGGGAGAGGAGCTCTGGCAGAGAGGCAGCAATTGTTGAACAAACATATGCATGATCTCTTAAGATTCGGTGATCTTAACAACGCCGTGATTGCTGTGACCAATCAAGTCTCAGCCAAGCCTGACGCTTTCTTCGGTGACCCCACTCGACCCATAGGTGGGCATATAGTGGGGCATACCGCTACCTATCGGGTATATTTAAGGAAGAGTAAGGGAGGCAAAAGGATCGCTCGATTGATAGATTCCCCCAATCTGCCTGAGGCGGAAGCTGTATTCACTGTTTCAGAGGAAGGAATTAGGGACTGAGGTTTTCTGAGGCATGAGGAGAACAAATTTCCTGTTCGAACTCTCAGGAGAGCATCCCTCACTTCCTTTAGCAGAGCTAAACGCCTGCCTTTTTACTATCTGCAAAAATTTCGAATTTTTGGAGAACGGACCGGGCTTCGCCATAGTTAGAATGGATGAGAATGATCTTTATCCCACGATATCTAGATTGGCTTTGACGCATAGGGTGGGGGAGTATTTAGGATCGTGTAGATTAGATGAGCTCAAGACATTTCTAATCCATTTGGAGATTGGACCAGGGTCCGCTGCTGTAAGAGTGAAACGCTATGGAGGAGCCGGAAGCCCTGAGCTTGCGAATAATATCTCGCGCTGTGTAGGGGAGGTGATATCTCGAACCAATAAGATAGACCTTACAGAACCTGAGCAAATTATCAGAGTGATTTTGGGCGAACGTCTGCATTT
Organism: Methanomassiliicoccales archaeon; assembly: GCA_038740345.1. NCBI lineage: Archaea > Methanobacteriati > Thermoplasmatota > Thermoplasmata > Methanomassiliicoccales > Methanomassiliicoccales archaeon. The sequence goes on along the minus strand of JAVYMA010000014.1, from coordinate 46,730 downwards.
CCATATCGAAAAAGCTTTGGTGGACCGCGACCAGTTTGAGCGAAGACATGTACGCAGCAGGCCTTTCTTCTCTCCTGTCTCATTACATCCCTGTTATGCTAGAGCCTTGGTCAATTTGACTCGAATAAGACCTGGAGAAACGCTCCTTGACCCATTCTGCGGAACGGGAGGGATAGTTCTTGAAGCATCTCTCATGGGCGTTAGAGTAATTGGCACGGATGCTTCTAAAGAGATGATTGAAGGATGCAAGGCGAATCTTGAGCATTTTGGAGCACCATGGCTTTGCCTTGAGAGGATGGACGTTGGAGAGGTGGTTGAGAAATTTTATGAGGTGGATGCGGTAGCTACCGACCCACCTTACGGCAGGTCAGCAACAACGCTTAAAGAGTCCGTCGAGACTTTGCACAAGAGGGGCCTTGAGGCGATAGGAAAAGTGTTGAAGAGCGAAGGTAGAGCCGGTATCATACTGCCTTATCAATGCAACCATACCGCATCGCTTTTTCTGGAACAAACACATGTACAGCGCGTTCATCGTTCTTTACAAAGGCACTACTGCCTCCTCAGGAGACGTGGATTGTAAAGTCCTGATACGCAATCGTGTGCTCGCTCGCCCTGGTATCTGATGTCTGACCTTTTAATGTGAGAACTCTCGTCTTCTGAGATTCTCCAGCCGGCACCACGATTTCAAGGATCACAGTAGCATTCTTACTATAAGGTACGGGCAGAAGCAAGCTGTTTGTTGCACCGGTTGATGATGATCCTGATTGATAAATGATGGCAGTCCAACCGGCAGGAACATTCTGGACATCAAGCTGTACGGATATGTTCATCGTACCTGTATTCTGGACACTAACGAAGAAGAGTGCCTGCCCTCCTGGTGATATATTGGTCTCATTGTTCCCTTCCACTTTCATGTCAAACGTGTCCACATAAGGAATCTGGTATATTGGAACGAAAACGAAGCTGCTAACGAGAAGCACCACCGCGAAAGCTCCGACGGCGATGCGTTTAGTGTCTAGCTTGCTAACATCGTTGAGTGGTGCTGGATGATTTAGCCCTAGTACGATTATCAAAAAAGCGAATAATAGCCAACCCAAATAGAAGACGAAGCCCAATATAAGAAGGAGGGCAACCGTGGCGAAGCTTAGGAATATGGCATTCTTTCCCAACAGACCGCGTGCTATATGTCCTCCATCCAACTGACCTGCTGGAAGCAGATTAATAGCCGTTACGAATATGCCTACCCAAGCGGCAAAGGCCATGGGATGGAGGACAGCGCCTTCCGGAATGGGCAAGAGAAACATAAAGAGATCGAAAAGCAAAGGAGTGTTTATCGCTAGCTGCCCTGCTGGAACCGCATCGGGGTTAGGAGTAGCACCAGCATTTAAAAGTAGCCCGATTATCAAAATAGGTATACTCATGAGTAACCCTGCGATTGGGCCTGCTACACCAATGTCCACCAGAGCTTTCTTGTTGGGCATTGGCTCTCTCATAGAGATGAAAGCACCGAAGGTCCCAATTGGAGGCCATGCTGGAATGAAATAAGGCAACGAAGCGTCTAAATCATGCCTCTTTGACATAAAATAATGGGAGAGCTCATGCGCACCTAATATAAGCATGAGGGGCAGCGCGAAGGTCAATGCACCCATGACCACGTTCTCAAGGGAGAGAGCTTGGCTCTGGTTCGAATAACTAGCATATAATATCGTGCCCGTGTAGACAGTGGTCAATATCGTAGCGGTAAGAAAAGCCAGATTGAGCCAATTGCGTCTCTTAGGCAAAGGAGGCTTTCTCAACACCGTGATTTTGTATTCCCCACCAGAATATTCCAACACCGGGATGTACCCTCTCGAGTACAAGTCTCGGCGCAAAGCTTCGAAATTCTGTTCCAGAGTGGACTGCTCAGGAGTCACCAACAATTCTATTGTCTCGTAGCTGACTTTCACCTCATAGACCTTGAAGTGAGCTGCGACAAGAGATTTGATCAAATTAACCTCTGCCGATTGATCCAAGAGAAGCGCACCTGCGGCATTAACAAAGAAGCAACTATATAATTTCTGCTCGGTGGGTTGATTTCTACGGATGAGGAATCTGCAAACTGGATGTGCTGAAAAGCAGAAAGGTATTAATTGTGCTACCTAATTTTGACGAGCGTGAAGGCTTTCTTCCAAGTCATCCGCCTGGGAAACTGCTTAATGGGCGTGATGGCCCTTTGGCTCACTTTATTGATAGCTTCCGGAGCAGAATTAATTGATCACATCACTTCGGCTGTGGCAGGATCTGTGGTGGTCTTCGCTTTCGTGGCGGGAGGCAACGCCCTGAACGATTATTTGGATAGGGATATCGACAGAATTGCGCACCCAGAGAGGCCAATCCCCTCAGGAAGGATGAGGCCAACCACAGCGTTGAGAATAGCGGTGGCATGTTTCACGATATCCATAGCCAGTTCACTTTTTCTGAATTTCTGGTCAATCATCATCGTTGTTATCTCGGTGGTTGTTATCGTACTCTATGAGGCTCGGACCAAGGCCATGGGTCTGGTCGGAAACGCTTCCATCGCATTCCTCACCGCCTCCCTGTTCCTTCTTGGTGGAGCCATGGTAGAGATGGTAGAGCGTACCTTGGCCATATCGGCTATGGCCGGGCTCGCTACCCTTGGGCGGGAGATAGTTAAAGATATCCAAGACATGGAAGGGGATTTCAACCGCATGACCTTGCCCAAGAGAATAGGAAAGCGGAGTGCGGGCCTATTGGGTAGTGCGGCCTTGTTGGCTGCGGTAGTCCTAAGCTTCCAGCCCTACTTCATGGGCATATTTGGCCTGGAATATCTGCTAACGGTTTTAGTAGCCGATGCAATTTTTATATACTCCTCTTTGGTTCATTTCCGAAACCCCAAGCGTGGGCAGACCTGGGCTAAGTATGGCATGCTAGTCGCCCTGGTGGCCTTCCTTGTAGGAGGAATCGCATGAAGGTCAAGGAATACATTCTCGAAAGATATAGGGCCAGGAAGCCCATGCACATGACCTTGATCGACCCTGCCAAGCAGGAAGTGGAGAGGGCGGCAAGTATAGCTCGAGAGGCGGAAAGGCTAGGGACGGATGCCATAATGGTCGGAGGCTCCACCGATGTCACACAAGAGAATCTCGATTCTACCGTTAAAGCTATAAAAAAAGCGGTGAGCTTGCCAGTTATCTATTTCCCTTCTGGAGCGCATGCCATCTCTCCTTTCACAGATGCCATTTATTTCATGAGTATGCTGAACTCTCGAAACCTCCGAATGGTCATAGGAGAGCAGGTCATGGGAGCGCCCATTGTGGCCAAACTGGGCCTGGAGACGATTTCCATGGGATATGTTATTGTCGAGCCTGGAATGAAAGTGGGGGAGGTTGGAGAAGCGAATCTCGTTAAACGGGACGATTTGCAAACGGCTGTGGCTTATGGCTTAGCGGCACAGTTCATGGGAATGGATCTTATTTATTATGAGGCGGGTAGCGGGGCTCCTGAGCCCATACCAACAGAGATGGTGTCGGCAGTAAAGGAGAAGGTAAGGATACCAGTTGTGGTCGGTGGAGGCATCAGGTCAGCACGGCAAGCGATGTCGTTAAGGGCGGCAGGAGCTGACATCATAGTGACCGGAACGTTGGTGGAGGGAGAGGGGTTCTCTCAGAGCTTAGAAGGTGTCATAAGAGCGGTCAAGGATAGAAGCGCCTAGCGCCTGGCCATGGATATCAGCATTTCGTGGATTCGTGTGTCTCCAGAAAGCTCTGGGTGGAAGGAGAGAGCTAGGATATTTCCCTGTCTGGCCATGACCACACGCTCTTGATATTTGGACAAGGCGCGACAACCTCCCCACACTCTTTCAATGACTGGCGCTCTGATGAAAACGGCAGGAAACGGTTTATCCAGACCTTCTACATCCAAATTTGCCTCGAAGGATTCCCTTTGCCTGCCAAAGGCATTGCGGGCCACAGACATGTCCATAAGTCCTAAAAGCTTGGTACCTGTTTTCTCCACCTGCTCATCACCTTCTTTAGCTAATAAGACCATACCTGCACAGGTTCCCATAATCGGAGTTCCAGCAGCTGCCATGTCCAATATTCTCTGCGCCAAGCCAAAACGCCAGAGCAGCTTTGCTATGGTGGTGCTCTCCCCTCCAGGTATTATCAGGCAATCCATGCCTTCAAGCTCTTGGCCTTTGCGCACTGCGAGCACCTCTCCCACGATTCCCATCCTCTCCATGGCCATTTTCGAGATTTTGACATGCTCTGGGAAGGCGCCTTGGACTGAGACTACTCCAATCCTCATTAGTCACACGTGAGTATGGCGGTCGTTAAAATAGTTGCTGTTCACACTGAAGATTTGCAATTGATGAGGAAAAGGTCATGGTGAACGATTAGGGCGAGCCAGCCTTCATTCTTTAACTTCTAGGGCTTCTTCAATCTTCTCTCGTATCGCCTCTATCACGAGAGGATGATCGTTCCAAGCCCCCATGTTCACGGTCTCTGTCGTCTTTGACACCTTTGCCTTCGCTACCAGCTCAGGTATGTCGCTCTGGCTATGAATTGCCTCAGCGCTGATGGCAGCAGAGAAGTAGATAATCCTCTTCAATCCCCGGGAAGCCATGGCCTTCACCACATCAGGGACCTTCGGCTCTCGGAATGCCATCCATGCCAAGCTGAGATTTTCTCTTCTGTAACCTTCCTTCTCGAAGTCCTTGAGGAGATCCTCTCTAAATTTCATCTCCTGTTCAGTTTCAGTCGGGAATGCCAGATCCCATTCATGTGGCTGTCCGTGGCCGACCAATAAAATACCCGTATTAGCCCGTTCTTCCGGCGGTATGATGGCATTCGCCTTCTCCAAGAAGCTCCTCCTCAGCTTTTCCGAGTTCCAAAGAGGCTCGGTGAATCTCAGTCGTACTCCTCTTTCCTCCAACCGCAGGCTTTTGACTTGATCGTCGGCTTCCGCGGTGTGATTCGAGGTTGTTAGAAAGACTCTACATACGATTATTGTTCTAGCCCCTTCATTAAAAGCTTTGGCCGCGGCCACATCTGGCCTAGGTTCATCATCCAGGAAGGATAGGTAGAATCTGATATCGTTACCCTTTCTCTTCTCTAGCTCCTCCTTCACCTTCCGCATCATCACCTCATGAATGCTGCGGTGATGACTCTTTCCTACCTTCATATATTTATTACGTAGTATGGCGAAAAAGAAGGGTCTTGCTAGGTAAGGAATGAAACGAAGTTCCTGATGGTCGAATTCCTTGAATTGTCGCGCCCAAGCCACCTGGTCATATTCCTCCGATTCGCCATGCGTCACGTACACCACAGAAATGTGACCAGGATTGCTTTTCTGGCTCTCATTAATCTCAGGGAGTTGTCTCGGCCCTTGCAGGTTTAACAGGCGATTAGTCATCGCATAATAGCCACCCACTCCTGAGGAGGCGCATATCAAGGCGATAGCAATATCCCACTGCTGGAAGTAAGAAGTCCCCCAAACGATGCCTACAATAGAGAACACAGTTATACCAATCCATGGGGCGATATACCTCGGCTTGCAGGAAAGCAATGCAACTATAGCTGCACCCAGCACGGCGGATGAAACTATGGCCAACAGGGGTTCCAAGAGAACCATGAATGAGAAAAAATTGTGCAATCTACATAATCATTTCAAAGATATTTCGTTACATCTGGATGCTATTTTTTTGCTATTCTTATTCCGTGAGCTAGCTCATCCCGTTGGGGCGAGAGCCTGATGGAATAAATTAAAGCATAAAGGAGGGCGAGGAGTACCAATGGCCATCTCCCATCGATCAGATAAATCAGCAGTGGCGCTGCCCAGAATGCCGCCAGGGTATCTTGGTATGTGTTCTTATGCGTAATTAGCAGGAAAGCGGCCAATGCTAAAATGGCCAATAGGGACCAAGGGGAGAGAAGTAAGAGGCCCCATATTGCTAGGGTTGTTCCCAAACCTCCTCTGCCCTTAAGAAAAGGAGAATAAAAGGTCCCCAGCAGAGACGCGGCCAGGAAGGCAGCGGAGACGAAGATGTCGAATGAGAAGAACGCCCAGCTCACCAAAATCGGCAGCAATGCCTTAGATATCTCCCCTAACCATGTAAAAGAACCAGCGGCCCAACCCCCAACTCTAAAGGAGTTAGAAAGGGAAATGTTGCCACTGCCCTCCAGAGTGACGTCTTTTCCCCTGAAGATGCGGACAAAGATCATCGGAAAAGGGATCGAGGCATAGAGAAAGAAGGCTGGCAGGAGAGCCTTTCCGACCCATGATTCTGTATTTAAAATAAGTAAGACCAGAATCGAAACGACCCATACATATGTGATGAATATTACCAATCTAGGCCTGGACCAAACTTCCTGCAGGAGCTGGCTTCGTCGGAAGATGTTCTCCCGCACCGTTCCATTCATTTTTCCCGCCTTAATCGAATTGCTTCCTCTTATCTATCAAACTTCTGGTCTTAGGCACCCAATGTTCTTGATCCGGAGGGGTGATTTCTACTATCGGGGGTTCCAATAGGTCGTTCTCTATTCCCACCCTGATCTCGTCCAATGAAAGTAACGATTCCTCCATCAGTTTCTTGCCCTCTTTGGGATCGCCAGAATATTCCACGCGGAATCGTAGGAGGTCGCGATATCCGCTGTTCTCGATAGTGGCATTATACCCCAATACTCCTGGTATTTTAAGCAAGGCTTCGTCGAAAAGAAGGGGATAGACCTTATCCCCCAGGCCTATTTTCGATTGCATGTCCATACGTCCCTTGATCTTTCCGATTTTGCCCAAAACGCTCATTCCACAACCGCAGGGTGGGTCGATGCGCATGGACAGGTCATAGGATCTATAGCGGATCAAAGGGCTCCCCTCGAAGTTGAGGCTGGTCCAGATGAGCTCTCCTTCTTCTCTATTCCCAACATGCTCGCCCGTCTTCGGATTTACCACCTCTGGCAGATAGTCCGCCATGTCCACGTGCATCCCGTCTTGTGCCTGACACTCTATCGTCGTGGCCAGGCCCATCTCCGTCATTCCATATTGACTTAGAGCCTTGCACCCCCAAGCACTCTCAAGCTCTCGGCGCATGGCCTCAGGTAGTGGCTCGGCCGAGCAGATTATGGCCTTTATTCCGAAGGAAGAGAGATCCTCCTTATCTTTAGCCAAGATAGTCAATCGATAGAGGAAAGAGGTGAGGCCGATCATCATGGTCGTTCTATGTTCCTTCATGATGCGCAATTGCTCTTGAATGTCGATGGTAGAGGCATTCACAGCATTCAGACCTGCTACCTTGCAGGCGCTCTCCAGCATTAGACCAGGATCCCAAGCTGCTACCGTGGGGAACATTATCTGCAGGGTATCATTCTTCTTCATTCCCACATCCTTCAAAGCGGCGGCGATGGCGTCAACGATGTTGAGCACGTCTGCGCGGGTGTAGAATAGCCTTTTGCGATTGCCAGAGGTGCCGGATGTGGTAAAGGCTCGCATCACTTTAGTCTGAGAGACGCAAAGGAAACCCATGGAATCTTCAGCTAGGTCCTTAGGCTCTGTAATGGGTATTTTAGTCAGGTCGGAGAATTCCTTGATGACTGAAGGATTGATGCCTGCCTCCTTCAATTTCTTTTTGTAATAATAGCTATTCTGTTGGGTGTAGCGTAACTGCTGCCTTACTCTGAACAACTGGTATTCTCGAAGAGCTTCCAAGTCCACTTCTTCTGCTCTCACTCTTCCTATGGCCCGTCTCAGTTCTGGCTCCTTTTTGGCCTCGACCGCCACCTTATTGCATATCCAATCCTCCAGAGGATGCTGGGAATCCTCATCCAATTTCGTCGAGGAGAGCTTGGAACGAGCGATGGCGAGCAGCAGACGCCTCATCGGATTCAATAAGCAGGGAATGGCATAACGTGGCTAAATGGTTTTTTCCGACATCTCTGAAGTCATTCAGCTAAATTAATCCTGAGATTTCCCACTCTATACGGGCCCAAAGGAGATGGGAAGAAACCGATACCGATCCCTGAACGCATTGGATGAATAATTTAAATGAATTCTTCAATCTTAAGGGCGTTTGAAAAAGTTCACCATGATAATGATAAAGGTGTCTTAAATTTAGATACAATTCCTATCTCGCTGCATTCACGATTTTTCGCCTTAATTATTCCTTAATACATCGTTTCCGTGGCTCACTAAAAACTCGAGCTTATGTTTTCTGGAATCGGAAAGCATTAAAATATGAAAAGAGGCTGCTGCAAGTGGTAAATAGCCTCATGCGGATGACTGCCATATGACCCAGGATTGGAAAAAGGTGTGCGCTGATCTGCGTAGATATTGCAATCTTGCCGCTTATCCCATCGCGATCAGGCTCATTCCCGATGTGAAGGAGTTGGCCAAGATACAGGGCCTGAGGCAGCTGCACGCCACGGCCCCCTGTCATATGGCGGCTCTGGCACGATATTATCGTCATGATGGCATAGTGGGGGCCTCGTCTGAAGGCATCAAATGCGTATGGGGGGCAAGCTGCACTGGCCTGATGAGATCTCCAGAAAGGTTAAGTGAAGGTGAGCTGGCATGGCGCTATGCCAAAGATGCTGAAGCAGGCAGGCGTATTCAAGAATCCATGGGTGTGCTAGGGGATAAGGAAAAAATGTTTCAGGCCTTGGCCATGTCTCCCCTTGACCTAACACCTTTCGAGCCAGACGTCGTAGTCATGTATGTGACACCTGCTCAAGCTCTAAGGATGGTGATAGCGTATGCCTATCAGGAAGGGGAGGAAATAAGGAGCACGATAACTGGCCAGTCCTCGCTCTGCTCCTCTATTGCTCATGCCTACCGCGAACGCAGTATGGTGATAGATTTGCCGTGCATAGGCGACCGAATGTTCGGACTTGTGCAGGAGCATGAGATGCTTTTAGCCTTTCATCAATGCCGCTCACAACAGATAGTGGAAGGCCTGAGATGCACTGAGCAATTCTCCAGCCACCCCTTCAAACCCTTCCTAGGTTGGCAGGTGGTTTTCGCACCCGATATGGAGCCAAGGGGACCTGAGTTAGAATGAGCGTAAATGCCTGTGATGTAATCAGGGAGATTTTAAGTAGGCGCATTACTTTAAACATATGGGATAGAAGATGCCATTGACTGAGCACATGAGACAGGCTGGAGTAACGCCAAGGCTGATGAAGACCACGCAAAGGATCAAATGCCCTCGCTGCGGTCAGGAATTCAGCCTGTTCCAGTCGAGGGCTATCGCATGCGTAGGATGCAGCAAGGCAGCTCTTAATTGCGAGATGGCGCGCTGCCTGAGATGCGATTTGGAGTTCCCTCTGTATGGACCTATAGTGCCCACGGAATTAGGACAAAGGAATGTCTCCCTCTACATGAATAAAATCGTAGAGAATTACTACAAGTCGGTAGGCAAAAATCCGAGGCGCTGATTGAATCGATCAGCGCTCTTGATAGATTTTATCGCCCCCTTTAGGCGATAGTTCAACTCTTCTTACCATATTTAGACCATATCTCATGTCGGTAGAGGGTCTTTCCTTTCTTCGAATTTATATTGAACAGACAGAAGGGGATGAGCCTGCCATCGGGAGTAACGGTGTGTATGCAGCAGTTGCAGAATCTTTCCGTCTCCGCGGTCCATGCATCTTGGAAAGCCATGGTGCTGACCGTGAGGTAATTGGTCTTGGCCCTTTCTATGAAGCTGCTCCAGGTGTTGTCCTCGGCAGGTGTGTCATCAAGCTTCTCCTCGATGAAGCGCCAAAGATCGGAAATCTCCTTCCTAGTCTTCTCTGCCACATGTTTCGTATCGCTGGGAGGCCCCATAGCTCTATGAGTCATGGGGAACAAGGAGCCGTCCTCCATCAGCACACTCATGGACTTGGCATCGCAATGGACGTTGGAGCATGAGGTAGGGATGAAATTATCCGCTCTCAACTCTCCCTTAGTCTGTACCTCGATCTCTCGCAGCAGGTCGGGTATGGTGATGCGGTCTTTATTCTCTGGATCTATGGGGTAGCGACCGAAGTAGCTGAGAGGCTGGAAATGAATCCCTTTGACAGTCGGCACCCACTTCTTGGCGAACTGGACAATCTCCCCTATATGGTCCTGATTGATGTTGGGCGACACCACAACCACCAATGTCACTCCCATCCCTACCTGCTTGCAGTTTTCCAGCGCCTTGAGCTTCGGCTGCAGCAGATCCCGGCCACAAGTCTTCATGTAAATATCGGGGCGAAGGCCGTCGAAGGAGAAATACAAAGATTCAACCCCTGCTTGTTTAAGTGCCTTCAGAAACTCAATATCCTCACCCAAGCGAACCCCATTGGTGTTGAGTTCTATGTAATCGATGCCCATGCGTTTGCCCATGCGAACAACCTCCGGGAGATCATCGCGGATAGTCGGTTCTCCTCCTGATATCTGGATGCATATGGGATGAGGTACATAATCCACAATAGTCTGATACATGTTCCTAATCTCTTCCAAAGATGGATGGAAGCGGTAATGCTCATTCGCGCTGGCGAAGCAAATGGGGCACTTCAGGTTGCAGAGGTTGGTCACTTCAAGCACGACCAGGCAGGTATGTTGGCGATGATCTGGGCACAGTCCGCATATCTGTGGACAATCGCCTCGCTCCTGAACGGCCACTTTAGCGGGGCGAGAGAATTCTGGTTTATATTGATATAGGTCGAGGTAGTCCTTCACACCGGTCCATATCAAGACCTTGAATTCTCCATGATCGGGACATTTCTTGACTAAATAGATCTTATCATCCTCGGCAATCTTCTCAGCAGGTATAGTCCTCAAGCACTCTGGACAGAGGCTGTTCGTCTCGCCGATTTTCTGAGTCATCTTCTCACCTGGCTCTCACACCACAACATCTTAGCACTTCATTAAACCTTCCGAATTCGTAAATTTGACTCTACATGGAGAAGTTTAAACCGATTAGAATTGATGAAAAATAAGGTCCATGCAAGAGATAAAAGTTAAAATGGGGCCATTTCGGCCCCTTTTAGCGTTTATGCCTTCTTCTTCTCGAAGAGGCCCTCGGCGGCTGCGAGCGTCTTGGTAGCCAGGTACTCCTCCACCCAAGCATCGTTGCACTTGGGGCAGACGATGGCTGGTCCGTTCCTGACCACTCCCATATAACTCATCTCCGCCGTACCGGCATAGGCTTGCGCATTGCAGTGGGCGCAGGTCCAGGGCGAGGGCTCAGTGGCGTTGACGATCTTGCCGATGGTCATGCGGTGAGAGTATGCTGAGTTCACATTGGCGTGGGACTTCAATATGCCCTTCTCCACATTGTAATCAGCATAAACGGTCACGTTGTTGATGGTCTTCTTGGCTATGACCCTGCCTGTCGCCTTGTCGACTACCTTCTTGTTCGAGCCCTCGGCGGTCTTGATGACGTCCATCACGTCATCGATCTTTAGGCCCCTCTTGCCGATGGTCTCCTTGACCTGGTCAGATGCTTTTATGTCCATTTATCTCACCTCACCATGACCCATAGGTACCAAAGTCCCTAGCAGCCTTCACCAATGCCAGCATGTTGCCAGGCAATGTGTATGGCGGGCATTCGCAGGAGTTGCCCAGGATGTAGCCCTTGGGCGCGTCACGGCCAGCTAGCAACTGCTCCTTAGCCTGTTGGTATACCGTCATGGGGTTGGGGTTAATCATAAGCTTGGTGTCCACAGAACCCATGATGGTGGCCCGGGAGCTGAACTCCTCCTTCAGCAATTTTGAGGGGAACACGTTCTTCCCCTTGTAACCGATGTGGAACACGGTGAAGGGGGACCAAATCAAGGTGTCCTTGAAGACCTTATAGTCGGTCTCGTGGTTGCCGCATAGGTGGTAGAAGACCTGCGGGCCTGCACCTTTCCTGAAGCTCTGGTCGACGTAGTACCTCATCATCTTGGCGGAGTACTCCTCCACGGCCTCATCGGAGAATATGTCATTGTTGGCCAGCACCGAGCCCACGATCAGCATCGCCATGCCATATTTGTCGGCCATTCCCGCTGCGCCATTAACCGCAGTATCGGTGTAAATCTTGACCAATTTCTTCGCTGCTTCTGGCTCTGTGAAGGTCCACATGATGAAGTTCTCCACGCCCACCAGTTCTGCCGCGGCTCCTACCAAGTCGAAACCGTAGGAGATCGGAACCAGAGTCATGGGCAAGTTCTTGGCCACATAGTCATATATGCGGTAGAACTCCTGGAGGGTGTAGTTCTTCTTCAGCTCCTCCTTGTCCATGACGCGCAGCTTGTCCACATCCCCAGGCTCGCTCAGGATTGGCCCCGTTGAGATTGGCGGGAGGGTCTCTTTATATTGCAATTTCAATCCCAGCTCACGAGTCCAAGGCATGGAGTAGAACCAGTGCGTCACTGGTAATAGGTCGTATAGTTGCGATATATAACCCACGCAGTGTATTCCCAGCTCCGGCTTCTCATAGAAGTCCCTGATGGTATACCCGCATGCCACCGCGGCGTGGGACAAAATGATTGGGTCCACGTCGATCCTGTCATGCGGATTATCCACGAAGGGGCTCGCAAAGCGCTTAGCGGCATTCGCATGCCACTTCATATCCATAGGTGGAAACATCTCTTCGTAGCCCATATGGAATCCCCATCTGTTGAGTGCATTTGACGATATATAATCCTTGCCGTAAAGGCAATGCAACAACGTTTCATCTGGAAATCTATAGGTGTGTTAATTTGAAAATATATTGCGATAATTATGCGAATTTTAAATTATTGTTGCATTTTTATGCAAATATTTGTAGAACACTTTATTATTTTACCCCCCCAGATTAACAATCGCCTTTTCATAATTAAGAAAAAGAAAACATGATAGTGAGTTCAACAAGGGCGTAGTTAGAATTAATCGTTTATTTTTTCTTTTCTTCTTCAATTATCCGACTGCTCTGAAAGCCATGAGTGCAAACGATGTCTGGAGCTGATTCCTTTCTTCTGAGCCTAAGGATCTTTCGAAGCGCCACGCAAATGACGAAGACCAATAAACCAATGAGAACTATCGCCCCTCCAGTAGCAAGATCGTAATAGAATGAGGTCAGCAGTCCAATTTGGACTGTGGCGATTCCGATTATGATGGCTGATATCATCGTTCCTTTGAAAGATTTGGAGAGCTGCATGGCTGAGGCTGCCGGAGTGATGATCAAGGCGGACACCAATAGCGCTCCAACGATTTTGATTGACGCCACCACAGTAAGGGCTACTAAAACGTTGAAAGCCATCTCGAACACTGTGATGGGAACGCCAGAGATTTTGGCACTAATCTCATCAAATGTCATCAGCATGAGTTCCTTGTAGAATATCCCTATGAATAACAATGAAATGGCAGTCAACGCTGCGATGATTAGAATATCCTGTGAGCTGACTGTAAGAATGGAACCGAAAAGATAGGAGAATAGATCAACACTCAGACCACTGCCTAATGTCGCTAGTACGGCACCCATCGCCAAACCAGCGGAGAACATGAGCCCAATGGCTGTCTCCGAATAGATTATTCGGCTCCGACCCAGCATGAAGATTATGCTGGTTCCTAGCAATGCCAGGATAAGAGCGGTATAGAGAGGATAAACGGCAAGCACTAGACCTAAGGCTATGCCCCCGAAAGACAAATGAGCTATTCCTTCCCCTATGAGAGAGGCGCGCTTCAGTACGATGAAAACCCCTAGAGCGGAGCAAAGGATGGCAGCGCAGATGCCAGCGAAGAAAGCCCTTTGGAAGAAAGTGTATTCAAAAAGTCCGCCGATATCTACCACTTCAGGTCCCTCCAAGATCCTTACCTTTTAACTCATTTCTGAACCCGACGCATGCATCGTGATCTCGATGAAAGATGAAAGTGAAGTGCTCGCCGTATGCCTCTCTCAGGATCTCAGAAGGGTCGAGTTCTGGGGTTAAAGGCGCGTAGTGCAATTGGCGATTGATCACAGCTAGTTTGTTTGCCTGACATATAACGCCTGATAGATCATGCGAGACAGTCAATACCGTAACGTTTTGTTCTTTACGGAGATAGCGTAGGATGTTATGAAAATGGTCCTGCATGCATGCGTCCAGGCCCGATGTGGCCTCGTCCAGTATCAATAGTTTCGGTTTCCTTACAAGTGCTTTGGCGATGAATATTCTTTGCTTCTGCCCTCCGGATAGGTCGCTTATTTTCCTATCCGCCACGTTAATCAAGCCAACGAGATCGATAGCCCAATCCACCTCTTCCTTCTGCGCATGAGTCAATGGCCTACCCAGTCGATGGCGATTTATCAGCCCCAATGAAACTATCTCCCTTACCGTGGCAGGAAAGATCGGATCGAACTGAATGGCATTCTGTGCTACATACCCAATCCAATGGAAATCCTTGAATCTTTTAAGATCCACGCCGAAGAGCCGGATCTCACCAGATTCAATAGGGATGTTGCCTAATATGGCGTTAAGAAAGGTGGTTTTCCCGCCTCCATTCGGTCCCACGATGCCCAGTACATCTCCCTTGTCCACCCGGACTGAGACCCTGTCCAAGATAGTCAAACCGTTGATTCGGACGGTGACGTCGTTGACCTCTACGACGCTTTCCACCAGCTCTCTTCCTCCCGAGTCGTTACAATGTAACTTCCAAGCCAATCTTTAAACTTTCCAGGTTTGCATACATGATGCCAAAGTAATCAAGACTAGAATGAATGCCTTTTCTTCCATGAAGGCCATCCAATATTAGAATGCTGGCCCCAGTCTCTCGAGAGATAGTCTCCATCACAGCATCTGAATAGACAGGCTCGGAGAATACGTAGCGAAGGCCTAAATCTCTAACCAAGGCAGTAAGTCTCATGAGATCGGTCGGGCTAGGTTGTTGGTCGGCAGATATGCCGATAGCGCCATAGGCTTGGAATCCATAGCGCATGGCTAAGTAATTAAAGCCCTCATGAGTGGTCACTATAGCATTCTTGGTTCTGTTGCGAAGGCCCAACTGGAAATCCATATGCAGCTTGTCCAATCTCTCTCCCAACCGAGCAGCGTTGTCTGCATAATAAGTGGAGTTGTCAGGATCCGCGCGCTGAAAAGCACTTAATATGTTGAGAACTTGCACCTTGGCACTCAATGGATCGAGCCAGAAATGCGGATCATTAATTCCATGAAGGTGGTCCTCAGGCTCCGTCTCGTGCTCTTCCATTTTCAAAATGACCGCCTCAAACTCAGAAAGGGGGGTCGGTCCAATCTTAAGCGTATAAAGTTCCCCCTTTTTAAAGCTGAAAACCGCAGAGCTAGCGAATTGAGGATACCAGCTTACAGGCCCGCTTTCTTTCTCAGGCTCTATAGGTGACCCAGAACAGTTTGACAATGTGAAGTTGACCGTGCTTGTGAGGAAGAATCTGAAATCTCCATCTTTATTAGCACGAATCTTCAGATAACCTCCTTTAGCTCCTTCAAAATCAAGCAGCGCTACACTAATAACCGTCGAATTAGATTCAATTAAAGAGGCCTCATCTGTTGATTTGCTAGCGCTGATCTCTAAGCCAGGAGCTGTCTCGAGAAGGCGCAGGGCTTCATCGTAAGCCTTTTTTTCCTCATCGGAGGGTAAGAGAGAGACACCCACGCTAGTATCCACTAACTCAAGATTCGGATTGCTTGCGCTCGCCAATATATCTTCCATCCAAGGCTCAAAGCCAACCCCGTTGAAAATGAGAATGTCAGCCCGGCTCAATTTAATGATGTCAGATGGAGATGGCTCCCACGAATGTGGCTCGACGTTATCTGGAATCAACATATGCACTTCAGCGCGGTCGCCCGCCACCTCACTGGCAAAAAAATAAAGAGGATAGAAGGTGGCCACAACCTGAAGCTTATGAGATGGATTTCCTGGGGGAGCAATAAGCATAAATGCTAAAGCGCCAGCTACGATCAGAACAGCGATTATTAGTATTGACAGAAACTTTTGAGAAATGTTATACGTTTTCTTCGACATCGCCCTCTCGCGACAAGGCTACTATTATTAACATTTATATGATTTATTATTAAGATATACAAATATCGTTCCCCCATTCTTAATAATTCATAATCCTGGCCTATTTTTCCTTGATAGGGTAGCCCGCCGCCTTCCACGCTCCCAATCCGCCCAGCACGTTATAAACCTCATCAAAGCCGTGATTGCGCAGCATGACCGCTGCCATTGCGCCTCTGAAGCCGGCGCTGCATATGCATACCTTCTTCATCATTTGCGGAATCTCAGCCAGTCTAGATTCAAGCTCCCCCACGAATATGTGCTTAGTGCCAGGTATATGAGAGACTTCTCGCTCGTGCCTGGGCCGGGGATCTATGAACAATGAATTGCCCTGCTTCCACCATTCATTGGCTTGCTTCACGTTTATGGTTGGTAGGGTCTCATATGTTAACCCTTCTCGGCACCATTGCGCCATCCCTCCATGGAGGTACCCTATGATATTATCATATCCTATTCGGACAAGGATCCGAACCGCTCTCTCTAGCTCCTCTTTACTATCTAAAACGAGCAATATGGGGCGGTCATAGGGGAGCAACCAACCTCCATAAAGGGGCAGGCCGTCGAGCCATATGCTTGTCGCTCCTTTGATATAGGCACCCGCCACGCTATGCGGCATCCTGGTGTCCAAAACCATCGTATCATTTTCCTGGGCCTCCTTGAATTCCTTTGGTGACAAAGGAGGTGGCGAAGGTAGCCTTTGTAAAGGGGCGTGTTTGCGCAAGTTTAGTGTTTCCATCCTTCTGAAATACGGGGGCCGATCCAATTGTTCTTCCATTTTCAGCCGCACGAAATCTTCCTCTGAAAGGTTAAGCATCGGATTATTCTTTTTCTCCAAACCTATGGTGCTAAAGGGTCTTTCGCTTATGTCCCCTCCGCAAACAGATCCAGCTCCATGCCCTGGCAGGACCATGCATCCATCGCCTAAGGGAATGATCTTCTCATGAATGCTCGTGAACAGATGGCGGGATAGCCGCTCCCTCTTTTCTGGACCGGGCAGATCGGTGCGCCCTACGTTGCCCACGAACAGAGTATCGCCGGTGAATACTGCCACGGCATCTTCTCCCGAGGAACGGTCAAAGAGTGCATAGCACATGCTTTCTTCCGTGTGGCCAGGAGTGTGAATAGCCATTATCTCTAGGGAGCCGAGGCGCAGTTTCTCGCCGTCCTGGGCTATGCCACCATAATCCCAATCCAATCCCGGTCCATGAAGCACTTCAGCTCCAGTGCTCTCCATGAGCTCCATGGAGCCAATCACATAATCCTCGTTACGGTGCGTCTCTAGGACGCGGGTAATTCGCGCTTCTTCCTTCGCAGCTAACTCAAGATACACATCCACATCCCTGCGTGGATCCACTACCAAGGCATCTGTCCCATCAATCAACAAATACGAAAAGTGAGCCAGTCCCTCCGACTCTATCCTATGAAGCTGCAAGAATACACCCCTTAAGACTAATCACATACACGAATTCGCATAGATTTGCATTCTTTGGCTAATAAACTTGGCGATTTCACGAGGGCAGATTGAAATGCCTTCATTACCTTGCCCTCTCTGTGAACCTTCTTTGGGTGTTATTCAGTTTGCCAATTATCTTTGGGATTCTTTTCCTTCTCTCTTGTCTCGTGCTGGCATTGAATAAGCGCGCTATGCCCCCACCATGTGCTTTCGTGCAGACCAAATGGGGAAAGGTTCACTACTGCGAGAGAGGTGAGGGAGCACCCGTGATCATGCTTCATGGCAGCAACGGCTCCCTCTATGATTACAAGCTGTCCATAATGGACGCTCTCGCTAAAGAATTCAGAGTTATAGCCATAGACAGGCCCGGCCATGGCCACACGCCAAGAATCTTTTGGGGGAGAGACACTTGCTCTTGGCAGGGGGAATTGATCAAAGAGGCATGGAAGCAGCTAGGAGTGAACAGGCCCATCTTGGTGGGTCATTCCTCAGCTGCTGCGGTTGTTTTGGATTTAGCCATCAGATGTCCGCAGGATATCTCAGGGGTGGTGCTCTTATCGGGGGTGGTCCATTGCTTTGAAGGCGATCAAGTGCCAGTCATAAGCATATTCAACGCTTTGAATAGAAGGCTACTCGGTACTTTTTTGATCTGGACTCTCATATTGCCAGTAGGAAGATTATTGGGGCAGAGACTGTTAAGGTTCACCTTCGCCCCTGATGCCGCGCCGCATCAATATCGGCAAGTAGGTCTCGCCCTGGCCCTTCGACCCAGCTCTCTCAAGGCTGAGGCCGAAGATTTAAAGTGTCTCATTGCCACCCTGAGTGCGATTGAGACAAGATACAGCGATATCAAAGTGCCTTTGGTATTGGTAGTGGGAGAGGATGATCGAATTGTGCCTCCAGAAGGGCAAAGCCTTCGTCTTCACCAAGAGGTGAAAGGATCTGAGCTCATCCTCCTGAAGCGCACAGGTCACATGCCCATGTTTACCCAACCTCAGGCAGTAATGGAGGCGGTGAGAAAGGTGAAGATAAAGGTCGATGAGCTGTCGAGGGAGAAGATTGATGGGATTGTGCAGCATCTTCACCTTATGGAGGATAGAGAGTGAAAGTGCTGTTGTCCACCCCTCCGGGGAGGACGACCGAGAAATGGCCTCCGCTCGGTCTTCTCTATTTGGCCTCTAATTTACGCAAAGAGCGTGATGATGAGGTGGTGGTATGTGACGCTTTCTGTGCTGACTGGGATAGAAGCGAACTCTTAAGCAGAATAATTCAGGAGAAGCCAGACGTTATAGGATTGAGCTGCTCAACACACACCTTCCTCAAAGCCATCGCAGTTTTGGAGAAAGTGAGAGAAGCGCTTCCCCAGAGCATCATTCTCATGGGGGGCTATCATGCCACCTTTGCTACTGAGAGTATCCTGAGAAGCTATCCTTTCATAGACTATATCCTCCGTGGCGAGGCTGAGCACTCGCTGGTATCCCTATTGGACAGCTTGGACAAAGGGGACGAGCCTAAGACAGTGCAAGGAATTTGCTATATGAAAAAAGGGGAGTTGGTGAAGAGGCCGATATGTCTTGTGGAGGACCTTGACTCTCTTCCCTTTCCCGACCGGAGCGCACTTGTTGGTATAAGATATGGGTATACGCACCAAGGGATACCATTGACCTTCGGGAAATTCACCACCATTTCCTCATCCAGGGGCTGTCCTTTTCGTTGCTCTTACTGCTCCTGTGCTGCCTTCTCTTTGAACAGATGGAGGCCGCGCAGTGCCGAGAATGTGGTACAAGAATTGGAGGAAATTTATTCTGATGGCTTTGAAAGCTGCGTTTTTGTCGATGATAACTTCACCCATGACAAAAGGCGAGTGATGCGCATATGCGAACTGATCAAGAAAAGAAGGATCCGCCTCCGCATGTACTGCGAAGGAAGGGTGGACTCGGCCTCGAAAGAACTTCTACTCACCATGAAAAAGGCTGGCTTCGATGTGATTTATTTCGGGGCTGAGAGTGCGTCCCAATCCACGTTGGATTATTTCAATAAGCATATAACCCCGGAGAAGACCGCCCAGGCTATCGCCAATGCTAAGGAATCTGGAATGCTGGTAATAACGTCCTTCATCTTTGGCGCGCCAGTAGAGAAAGATGAGGACCTCATCACCACTCTCAACTTCATAAGGGAAGTACGGCCACATGCCATACAAGTAAACATACTTGATTGTCTGCCAGGGACGAAGATATGGGATGAGATGAGCCAACACGGATTCATTCGCCCAGATGACTGGAAGAGCAATCATCGCATCTATGAATATGAGTGCGCGCGCTCTAAGCAGGAGTTGCAGGACCTTGTTAATTCAGCTTACTCTGAATGGCTGAAAGGGTGGTGGAGTGGAAGAGGAGTGAAGGAGTTTTTTTCAACCTTGCTCCGTAATCATACCGCCAGACGTATAGTCTTCAGCAACATCCTGAATCGTAATGTCCGCACTCAGATAAGGAGAGGCATGAAGCCTTTCTGAAGTGCATTTTCGCGCTAATCACTATGTACGGGCAATAGATTTTCTAATCGGACTTGCAATAATCATTCGATGAACACTTTAGAAGCCATTAGCACAAGAAGGAGCTGTCGCAGCTTCTCTAATAGGCCAATCCCACCAGAGATAATAGATAAGCTGGTGAGGGCGGCCATGCAGGCACCCTCCGCTGGCAACCAACAACCTTGGCATTTTCTGATCGTGACCGAACGAAAGATGCTGGATGCGATCGTAGATGTTAATCCGAATGCCAAGATGTGCCTGGAGGCGCAGGCTGCCATTTTAGTGTGTGGCGACACCAGCAAGGAGAGATATCCTGGCTTTTGGCCCCAGGATTGCTCCGCGGCGGCCCAGAATCTGCTCTTGGCCGCCCATGAAATGGGACTTGGGGCAGTATGGACAGGGGTCTATCCTATCGAGGAAAGGATCAAGGGGGTGCGTAAGCTGTTCAAGCTTCCCGATGAAATCGTGCCTCTATGCTTGATACCTTTGGGATATCCAGCGAAGCCATTGCCACAGGTAGACCGCTTTCGTCCCGAACGGGTGCATATGAATGGATGGTAGGCTCAGACCGGCTTACCTTTCCTCAGCGCAGCCTCATGATCAATAACGCGCAAATGCCTTCTCAGCAGCTCCCCTTTCCTTAATATCTCATCTTTTCCGACTGAGGAAGCGACGGAGCAGAAGTCGTCAACAAAGACTTCTCCGTCCAGATCGCAATTCACCGGGTATATTTCGCATCCAAGAGGTCGTGAGGGATACACTGCACATTCGTTGTTACCTAAAAGGAAATAGCATCTTCCTTTTACATTCCTCAATCTGAGAATGCCATCTTTATCGCTCTCGCAGAAGTCCTTCCTGGAATAGCCTAATGCCTCCAATCTATGTACATCCTCCTCTGAAAGTTCCATCCTGGTTTCGTAGCAGCACTTCCCGCATCGAGCGCATTTCATCTGCAGCGACCTCTAATCAACTCCTTAGTTCAGATAGCATTTATCCAAACCGATATATACACTGAGTTTCAAATCTTCGTCAGGGATTCATATGACAGAAACGGCAGGAGAAAGTAAACAAATAGCGGATCCAAAGGATCCTAAATACCTTAAGTTGAAAAAATGGAACTTGGTGATGGGCACCCTGCATCTCATACAAGGCCTGATTATGCTTCTTTTCACCAAGGAGGTCTGGGTTCCCATTACGACTAATTTCTTTAAGTTCCAGGAGGGCATCGGACCGATACCTAATCAGCAGACGATGTTCGAGGTGCCCTTGGGGCCGATGATCGCCCTCTTCATGTTCATGTCAGCTATTGCCCACTACTCTGTCTCTACTTTCGGTTATAAATGGTATGTCCAGAACCTGAGCAAGGGAATGAACCCAGCCAGATGGTATGAGTACGCCATTTCCTCCTCTTTGATGATAGTCATTATAGCCATACTCAGCGGACTCAATGATGCCGCGGCCCTCCTGCTTCTTATAGGGTGCAATGCATCCATGAATCTATTCGGCTACTCCATGGAGTTGCAGAACCAATACACCACTAAAACAAGCTGGATCAACTTCTATTTCGGATCCATCGCCGGCGCCATCGCTTGGATAGCCGTGCTCATGTATTTCTTCGGAGCGGCTCTGGAGAACTTCGACAACATACCGAATTTCGTTTACGTGGCCACGGCCTTCCTGGTCTTCTTCTGGATAACCTTCCCCCTGAACATGATCCTGCAGTACCGCAAGAAGGGGAGATGGAAGGATTATTTAGTTGGCGAAAGAGGATATATCATCCTTAGCCTGGTATCCAAGTCGATACTGGCATGGACCCTGTTCTTCGGTATCCAAGCTAGGGCATGACGCAGATAGAAGAGGCAAACCCATTACCTTTTTTTCAATATATTTTCAAACATTTTTTGAACCGATCTGTGCGCCTATCTTTACTATGCTGCCCACCCCCCCCCATAGATTTAAGGCTTCTCTGCTAAGCTATCTTCTTTTAATATAGAATCAATTGAAGATTTCGTGATTTTGTATGAGCATTGAAAATGATGCTTATATTCAATAAGGAAGCGGAGCGGGCTCTAGACTCGAACACTCCCAAGCCATAATAATATAAATCGACGAATGCCAAAAGACACAAGATATCATTTTGATACCCCAAGCACTTTTTGGTAAATTTCATATGAAAGAGCTTAGCCAAAGGATTATAAGAAGCGCTTACTATCTGTTGTTTCTAATTTCCGTGATTTCGATCCTTGAGGTTGAATTCGTATTGATATCCTTCGTGGCTATTGGACCGATAAATGAAACGTTTTGATCATATCAAAATTTAAAAACGACACCATGATTCCAGTCCGATGGCTAGCTCCGAAGAAGGCTCTGAGCCGTTGGTCTCCGTGATAATACCAGCCTATGATCGCCCCAAGCTCTTGGAGAAGGCCATTGCCAGCGTGTTAGCTCAGACCTATCAGCGATGGGAATTGCTGATTGTGGAGGACGGCTCCCCAGTCGATCTCACGTCAACTGTTAGGATGTTTTCCGACCCTAGAATCCAACATTTACGTCAAAAGGAGAACCAAGGGGTGGCGGCAGCAAGGAATCGAGGCGCGAATGTTGCCAAAGGAGAATACATCGCCTTCCTTGATAGCGACGATGAATGGAAGCCCCAGAAGCTGGCAAGACAGCTCTCATATTTACGTGCGAAAGGTCCGGAGTTTAACTTCTCATACACCCTGAGAGAGGTCGTGGATGATACTGGTGCCGTGATTTCGGACTATAATAAACATGAGGAGGAGGGCGATTTGAGAGAGGTGATCGCCTGGCCAGCTGTCCTGGGGACACCTTCTTCCTGGTTGATACGGCGCCAGCTCTTCCTGGAAATGGGCGGTTTCGACGAAAGCTTAAAATACGCTGAGGATTGGGAGTTCAGCATCCGATTGGCTAAAGTCACCATGATCGCCTGTCTCAGAGAGAGATTGACAGTCATGCGAGAGCATTCGGGAGAAAGGCTCTCTAAAGGTCTAGAGAATAAACCTCATGTGGCCACATCGCTCATCGCCATTCATGATCGCCATCTCGAAGTCTTCGAAAAGAGCCCCAAGGCCCACGCCGAGCTTCTTCGACGAATCAGCTATTATCTTCGAATCAATGGCGACTTAAGAGGTTCAAGGAAGTACGCTATTAAGGCCCTCACGACAAGGCCCTCAATAGAATCCATGAAATTTTTGGCTAAGGCATTAATAGGAGGAGGATGAAAAACAGATACGCATTAAATTGAAGCAACTCTTTTAATCGATGATGTGCGGGAGTTGAGCATCGTCCTTATGGATTTTTGCTTTCCTGGTTGTTCCTTTCATTCAACTGGTGTGAACTCACCTCTGTTCTATTGGCACGAAAGGCCTTCCGAATTCGCCCACATATTTGGAAGAGGGGCGGAGGAGCACCGCATCCTCATATTGCTCTATCACATGCGCCACCCATCCAGATATTCGACTGCAGCAGAAGAAAGGAGTGAAGAACTCCTTGGGCACTCCTAGCGCGTCCATGGCCGCCGCAGCGTAGAAGTCCAGATTGGGGTAAATTTTCTTTCGCTCAAGGACTATTTGCTCGATCTTGATGCATTTATTATAAAGACTCATCGTCCTCTCTTGATGACAGAGGTTCTCCACGATGAGCCTGAGATGCTTGGTACGGGGATCCTCAGCTTTATAGACGCGATGCCCGAACCCCATTATCTTCTTGTTATCGTCCAGCAGTCCCTGGATATACTCGTTAACATGCTCCTCCAGCCCAATATCATCCAGCATCTCCATGACTTTCTCGCTGGCACCTCCATGGAGGGGTCCCTTCAGCGTTCCTATAGCAGAAGTGACGGCGGAATACATGTCGGAGTTGGTGCTTGCCGTAACGCGAGCGGCGAAGGTAGAGGCGTTGAAGCCATGGTCAGCGTGGAGTATCATGAGCCGATGCAATACGTCCGCTTCGGCCTTATTGGGAAGGGAACCTTTGAACATATAGAGGAAGTTCTCCACGAAACTCAGATCCTTCCTCGGCTCAGGAACATCCAGTCCCTGGCGAGCCCGATGCAAAGTGGCCACGATAGTGGGGACTTGAGCTATCAGCCGCACCGCCTTCCTAAGATTAGCGGGCATGGACAGATCGTTGCTCTCTGGATCGTATTCTCCCAGGCGTGAGACCTCGGTCCTGAGGACGTCCATAGGCTTACATCGCATTGGCGTCCTCCTAATGCTGTCAACTATGGCCTCTGGCAGCCTCATGTTTTCGATGAGTTCAGAACTGAACCGCTCTAGCTCATCCATTCTCGGAAGCCTTTTATGCAAGAAAAGGAAGGCTACCTCGGCGTATCGAACACGACCTACTAAGTCGTCGATGTTATAGCCGAGATAATAGAGGTATCCATTTGGATCCACATAGCTAAGCCTTGTCTCCGCAGCTGGGACATCCCTGAGGCCGCGCACCACCGCCTTCTCTTCTTGCTCTCCCATCTTGATTCACCACATGCTCAATGCAAACAACCTCATCCTTTCGCTCTCTGAACCTAAATCGACTCGTGAAAGCCCATGCCGGAGGCTTCTGTACCAGAAAAGAGAGGATTCCGTAAAGCCTTTTTCCCTTACAAGAACCGACCTTTTAAAAACCGACTGTTCAAACATATTCATCTCTAATATTCAAATTTCCTAGAGCAGGCAATAAGTAGTTGTTTTATCAAGCCGCTTTTGATGTAAACTCAGAGGATATGAAGGGTAGAATGAAGTATGGGAGAAGAAGTTGGCACGGTACGGAATATGGAGAAAGTGCTAGATGAATCATGTTTCAATATGAAATCAATTGTTGGATGTTATGCGTAATCATCGATATGTGAACTTTTATTTTAAAATTATTTATATTTTTTTATCACTTGATTATATTAAAAAATAATATTTTACGGAGCTATTATAAATTATTTAAATTCTATTATAAAAGTAAGTTTGCAGGTCATCCAGTTAAAAAATTATTATTCCATCTTCTGTGACAAGGAGAACATTCCGAACTCGCATTATATATCTTCAACTCAATGATTGAAAATGTCTGAAAGGAAATGATACCTTGAATGCATTGACAAATTTTCTTCAATGTCAGTTGAAAGGAGCGCACAGGAAATATCTCGTTCCAGGCCACCTAAAGTCCCTAAAGTTTTTTATAATGAATAAATATTCATAATTCGATGCCCAGGCCAAAAAGATGCCGTCGCATCTCATGCGGACAGCCACATGAGTTGTTCAAACCGCATGGGATACCGTGGAGGGATCTAGAACAGGTCATGATGGGTGTGGATGAGCTAGAGGCGGTGCGATTGGCAGACTTGGAGATGCTAAATCAGCTGGAGGCGGCCGAGCGAATGGGCGTCTCCCAGCCCACATTCTCTCGCATACTTGCCTCGGGAAGACGGAAAATGGCGGAGGCGGTCATCCATGGCAAGGCCCTGCGAATAATCCCACAGCGATTTACCACTCCTAACGAGGAGGTGATCAGATGAGACTGGCGACCTTGACATTGAAATGCAAAGACAATTGGGTAGCCAAGTTCTCCAAGATCACGGGAATGAAGGTCGAGATAGAGAGATGTATCCCCAAACATGGTAACAAAGGCCAGGGTCTTCTAAAGATCCATGGACCAGAGGATATGACGCAGGAAGAGGTAGAGAGGAAGCTAGGCTCAATCCTACCTGGTTGCTCGACGAAATTGATGATGGTTAGCCCAGGTCATTGGCTTGGTACGACAGAGGTGCCATTTTGTCAATTATGTCAGGCTCTTTCCAAAACCAACTGTATCCTTGAATCCGCTAGATCCGGGCAGGAAGGGGAGATAGAATGGTCCGTGATCGCCCCTGACGCTTCTGCACTTACATGCTTGGTGAAAGAGTTGAGCGAATCGGGATGTCAAGTAAAGGTGAAGAAAGTTGTCCGGCTAAAGGATGCACGAGGCTTGACAGGAAGGCAGAGTCACGCCCTGCGCATGGCCTACGATCTAGGTTACTTCGATATCCCAAGAAAAATAAACTTGGACCAATTGGCAAAGAGAATGGAGATATCGAAACCATCGCTGGACATAATTCTCCGTCGAGCCCAACGTAAGCTTGTTGAAGAGCAGATGGCTTCCCTATGAATGATTTTTTATCAAAGCCGGCACACGACTAACTTGTTAGCCGTCAAAAACTTGGCCTTCTGAAAACGTGTGCTATTCGATGAGTATGAATCCCATCATGAGAGGTTGGTTCCGGTCTACGTCAAAAGAAGCTGTTGCTGATATTTTGAATTTAGGGAAACTTGCCTTTATGTGCGTATGTTTTGGTGCTGGACCCGGTTGGCGCCCTGGCCGTGCTTGGTCCGCAGAGGAAAGGTCGCAAGCGGGATGTCAGCGCGAGTTCATATGTGCCAACTGCGGGCATGTATGGAGCGTGCCATTCGGCACAGGCCGTCCCGCCTCCTGCCCTGCTTGCAAATCCACATCTTTCCATCGAAATGATGCGGGCTTCGGTCGGGGCCGATGCCGCGGTCCATTCGGGAGAAGATGAGAGAGATGAAGCTTGCCATATGCTCAAAGGGCCCCAGCCTCGACGACTCTGTGGATGACAGGTTCGGACGCTGCAGATACCTTCTATTGGTGGAGAATGGAAAGGTCGAGCGTGTTGTCAAAGACCCTTCCTCCGAGCAAAGCTGTGGTGCGGGGGTGCGCACGGCGCAGATCGTGGTAGAGAACGGCGCCACCGCGGTCTTGGGGGGTAAGCCCGGACCTAATGCTATGCGAATCCTCAGAGAATCAGGCATAGAGGTCTTCATAGCCAAATCCATGAGCGGGAAAGAGGCTCTAATAGCCTTTGAGAAAGGGCTTCTCATAAGATGTGAAGAACGAGAATATAGCGCCGAGGATGTGGTGATGCACGGGTTCTCGAGTGAAAGAGCCAGTTACAGAACCAATCGAATAGAGAACTGAGGCGGGAGGAGGAGAGGATGAAAGTATGCGTGCCTTCCATGGGCACTAGCATCAATGACGATATTTGCCAGCATTTCGGTCGCGCTCCATATTACCTAATAGTTGATACGGAAGATGGTTCTCTTGATGTTCTTGAGAATAGGGGAGAGCATGCAGGAGGAGTCGGCAAGCCCCCAGAGCATATCGCAAAGCGAGGAGTTCAAGTAATGATCTGCTCTAGTCTCGGCCCTAAGGCAATCCAGATGTTGGAGAATTTCAACATTCGCACCTATGTTGGGGCTTGCGGCACCATCAATCAAGCTATAAGACAGTGGAAGGAGGGTAAGCTCCGACCCGCGGATGTCCACAGTGCCTGCAAGGAACATAGGCATTGAATCCTGATGCTATGAGGAAAAGATTGCGAATAGCAGTCGCCAGCGGCAAGGGTGGCACAGGTAAGACTCTGGTCTCGACCAATCTCTCTGCAGCTGCTAGGAGTTGGCTGGTTGACCTTGACGTGGAGGCCCCCAACTGCCATCTATTCCCTTTTTCTGGGCAGGAAACGGTCCAAAGCATTCATCGCCCCGTCCCTTATGTCTCCCAGGAAGATTGCAGTTCTTGCGGGAAATGTGCATCCTTTTGCCGCTTCGGCGCCGTTATGCACATCAAGGGACAAGTAAAGTTCAGAGAGGAAGCTTGCCATAGCTGCGGGGCTTGCATGGATCTTTGCCCTCGAAAAGCCATCCTGATGCGAGAGAGAAAGATAGGAGAGCTGGTCTATTTAGCGGGAATCCATAGGAGCCTCGTTTATGGTTTGATGAGGATCGGGGAGCCATCCACGGTGCCTCTTATCCGTGCTGTGAAAGAGAGAATCCCTGAAAATGTGAATGCGGTGTTGGACTGCCCTCCTGGTGTGGGCTGTGGCGTGACCGAAGCCCTGAGCGGCGCTGATGTCTGCCTATTGGTCACTGAACCGACGCCTTTCGGAATGCATGATCTTGGTTTGGCCATCAAACTCGTGAGAAAAATGGGCATTCCCGCCCTCTTGCTCCTCAACAAGGTTGGACTGCGGGATAAGGACGCGAGTGAATATCTCGAGTATCTGGACAAGTTTGATTTGGAAATCGCCGCAAGCCTGCCTTTTAGCCGCTTCATAGCCGAGAAATATTCGAAGGGTGAGCTCCTAATTGAGGAGCCGAGGTGGAAGGAGCTATTCTCGAGACTATGGGAAAAGTGCCTGGAGGTTGCAGATAAATGAAGGAACTCGTGATCCTAAGCGGCAAAGGGG
Organism: Methanomassiliicoccales archaeon; assembly: GCA_038740345.1. Classification (NCBI taxonomy): domain Archaea; kingdom Methanobacteriati; phylum Thermoplasmatota; class Thermoplasmata; order Methanomassiliicoccales; species Methanomassiliicoccales archaeon. Next base: position 18,506 of record JAVYMA010000014.1, on the reverse strand, counting down.
GGACGGGCAAGACAGTCATAGCTGCCAGCTTGATAAAGATACAGCCGTCTGTCGTGGCGGCAGATTGCGATCTTGACGCTCCGAACCTAGACCTTCTTTTCAATTCCCGCGAATTATCAAGGGCGCCGTTGATTATGCAGAGAGCATTCATTAGGACAGATTCTTGTGATGGCTGCGGAATATGCGCCTCTCATTGTAGATTCCAAGCCATCGCGATGGTAAAAAAAGGGAAGAATAGATACGCTAAAATCGACCTCGATAGATGTGAAGGTTGCGGATTATGCAGTCATCTTTGCCCACAAACGGCGATAGAGCTAAGAGGGCAAGACATCGGTGAGAGGTTTCTGTCCAAAATAGATAATGGCTGGCTATCCCATGGCAATCTGGAACCACCTGCAGAGAATGTAGGGAAATTTGCTATGGAGATAAAGAATGCTGCTAGGGACAAAGCCATCGAAGAAAGTATCCCGCTGTTGATAGTCGACGGACCCCCGGGGATTGCCTGTACTGCTATAGCCACTCTATCTGGAGCAGATCTCTGCCTGCTGGTTACAGAGCCGACGGCTAGCGGAGCACACGACATGGAAAGAGTTGCAGCTTTGGCTAAGAGGATGAGTGTCCCGACTGCCTTGGTCATCAATCGATTCGACCTCAATCCGAAGAAGGCCGATGAGATAGAGAGAAGAGCTAAAGATTTGCAAATCGAAGTGGTGAGTAAGGTACCTTTTTGCGAGATGGTATATGATAGCCTTGCCAACGGGAAGCCCGTTGTTGACCTCTTCCCAGACTCCGTATTTAGTAGATGCATGAGAAAAATTGACGGTTATATCCACAACGTTCTTTTAATGTAGGGGGCACGGCGTGAAACTTTTCCAGATGTTTTCAACATTTGAGATATAACCAGAACCCATGAGAAGTCGAGTAGAAGTCGAGGCTTGAGTTTTCTTGTTTTCAAAGCCAGGAATAGCGAGTCATAAAATTATGACTTATGCTTTAGAAAATAAAAAATGAGACAGAAATGCTCGATTATTCAGCTTACGAAACGTTCACACAAGATACTTTGATTCAGGGTTAAAGACCTTGAAACTTTGCAAAAAATCAGAAGAGACACTCCCCCACCTTCTGTGGAAAATCCAGCATGCACATAAGAGCTTCTATGAGAAACAAGCGCGTATAGAACTCTAGCTTGCGTTCCAATACATTCCATTTCCGGTAAATTATTTGACAGTGGGCGGTTGGCGTATCCAGGAATACACGGTAGCTGCCATCGGGGTTGAACGTCAGGCTTATGGAATCGACTTTTTGCGGCGCACCATCCTTGAAAAGTCATGTGGATGTCCAAGTATGGCATAGCGAGGAGGCCGCAAACACATTCTCATCCAGAACGGATATAACCAATAGGAGAACAAAGCTCATGAATCCGATAATGACAAACAACAGCGCCGACACAACCCAGCCTCGCTTCAAGGATATCGTCAGCATATTTGGCTCTAATTGGTCAGAGTTCACATCGTTATCTCGGTAAGCTAGGACCTGAGGCCCTGATTATGGATGCAGGGAAGTTGGTTTGGGTTGAAGGGGGTCTTCAGAGCGTATCAAGCGCATAAAAGAAGCGTAGGTCCATCACACTGTTATCGCAGCGCTTGCAATATTTCTTACCTGCTCTCGACGGTGAGTCGTATCAACTGCAATTAGCAGATTTCTCCATCCAACCCAATTGCTAAGCCTTCTTTCCACTTAATATCTAATCTACATTTTGTTAAATGTTGAAAACATACCCACCGTGTGAAGAACTGTGCATGCAAATATGGTTTCCCGAACTAAGGCCAAAAATTGGTGCGGGGGGAGCGATTTGAACGCTCGAACCACTAAGGACAGGATCTTAAGTCCTGCGCCGTTGGCCATGCTTGGCTACCCCCGCATACTCTCCCCACATGAACGGTTTCCTATTTCATTTATTCTGAAGTTATAAGGATTAAGAGAGTGGAAAGCAAAGGGGAAGATAAGAGTAAGAGCTGCTGCTCTACAATAATAGTCAAGATTCAACGGCATATGCTGAATATGAGGAGCGCCAATAAACAATATTCATGGACCTCATTACTCGACGACAAGTGAGAGCCCTACCTGCTAGCTCGGAGATTTAGCTTGTCGCCCATGTGCATGTTCAATATCTCTTCCAAGTTCGGATGCCCTATCTCCTCCAGCTCATAACGCACCCGAACCACTGGTTTGTTGACCTTGATGACCCTCCGCAAATCCACTGGGGTCCCTGAGACAACGACGTCACAGTTGGCGCGGTTTATAGTTTCCTCCAACTCCCTCACCTGTTCCTGCCCGTAGCCCATGGCAGGCAGAAGATTCCTCAGATGGGGATATTTGGCGAAGGTCTCAGCGATGGAGCCCACGGCATAAGGCCTGGGATCCACCAGCTCCAGAGCGCCAAAGTCCTCTGCCGCTATCGTCCCTGCACCATAAGTCATCTCCCCGTGGGTAAGGGTGGGGCCGTCCTCTACCACCAGCACTCTTTTTCCCCTTATCATGGAGGGGTCATCCACCGAGATAGGGGAGGCGGCCTCTATCACCAACGCCTTTGGATTGAGCAGGTTCACAGTCTCCCTGACCTTCAATATGTCCTGCCGGTCCGCGGTCTGAACTTTATTTATTATGATCACATCCGCCCTCCGCACATTGGCCTCTCCAGGGTGATACAGCAATTCATGGCCAGGACGGTGCGGATCGGCCACCACTATGTAAAGATCGGAGGCGTAGAAGGACATGTCGTTGTTGCCTCCATCCCAGACTATGACATCCGCTTCCTTTTCCGCCTCCCTCAGGATGTGCTCGTAGTCCACGCCCGCATAGACCACTATGCCGTTATCTATTAGAGGCTCATACTCCTCCCGCTCCTCTATCGTGCAGTCATGATTGTCCAGATCATCATAGGAAGCGAATCTTTGTATAGCCTGCCTCGCTAGGTCGCCATAGGGCATGGGATGGCGCACAGCCACCACCCTCAAGCCTTTGGAGCGCAGCAAGCGGCATATCTTGCGCGTGGTCTGACTCTTGCCTGAGCCAGTGCGCACGGCGCAAACGGAGATGACTGGCACTATGGACTTTAAAACGATGCGAGAGTTCCCCATCAGGCGGAAGTCCGCTCCATGGGCTAGCACTAATGAGGCCTTGTGCATTAGGTCAATGTGGGAAATATCGGAATAGGCAAATACCACTTGCTCCACGCCGTGCTCTCTTATCAGGTCTACAAGTTCCTCCTCTGGCCTGATGGGTATACCATCAGGGTATAATCTTCCCGCTAGCTCAGCGGGATATTTCCTATCCTCTATGTTCGGTATCTGCGCTGCGGTGAATGCCACCACCTCATAGCGATCGTTGTCGCGGAAGAAAGTGTTGAAATTGTGAAAGTCCCTCCCTGCCGCACCCATGATTATAACCTTGCATCTTCTCATCGACTCACCGCCAAAAGATTGCCGGGGCGGCTATAAGTGCATTTTGAGAATCCTCACTTGCTTCTGCGGCCTATTACATCCAGGACTCTGATATATATAAGGAAAATTATCTGTATTCTAAAATGTATCGAGGGCCGATGAGCTACAAGATACCCAAGGCGGACATCTTGGCCCTGGCCATAAAGGAGGCTCTCCGAGAGCAAAGGACGGTGGACTCCCAGGCCAAGCTGGCTGAGCTCGTAAACCTCAGGCTGAGACGGATAGACCCATCTTATGCCGTCTCGGAAGAGAGGGTTAGGCGTGTGGCCTTGGGTAGCAGGCTCGCAAAGGTAGAGATACAGACGCGCGAGATCGAGGAGAGGAGCCGTAAGTCACCTTGCCCAGTATGCGGCAGGAAGCGCATGCAGCGCATCCAGAACAGGACCATATTCGATGGGAAGGTGACGCTTGGCTATCGCTGTCGGTTCTGCGGCTATTGGACGGGGGTAAGGAGGAAGGTACCCACGCGCTACATATTCAATGCTGAGGATGCGGAGCCGGCGTATGTGCAACAGGCGCGCCAGGACCCGGCCCAGACAAAGCTCTGAATTTTTCACAAGGATTAAGTATCATTGGTCCACGTCAGCGTTTCATGTGCGAATCCATCGTCTTCCTGGAGCAGAAGGGAGAGGTAAAGGAGATGTTGAGAGACGTTGCCAGGATAGTCTCTGAGGGCCACGATGTCATATGTACCAGCATCATAGGTGAAAGGGTGGTGCTGGAACGGGTGCGCTTCAAGGAGGCAAATTTTCTCAGTCATGGCATCGTCTTCGAGAGGGAGTGAAATGGCATTGAAGATCGCTGTCTCAGGAAAAGGAGGTGTGGGCAAGACCACCGTAGTGGCGCTTCTCGCCAGAATGTTAGCTAGGGAGGGTGTCAAGGTGCTAGCAGTGGACGCGGATCCTTCACCTTCGTTAGCAGTGGCAGTAGGCATACCTCCTCTAGAGAGGGAGAAGATGAGACCTCTCTCCACTATGCTAGATCTGATAGAAGAGAGGACTGGCGTTAGACCAGGCAGCGGGCCTGGAGGCATGTTTAGGATGAATCCGAAGGTGAGTGACCTCACAGAAACGCTGTCCGTCGAAGGACCGGATAAGGTGGAGGTGCTCGTCTTAGGGACTATACGCCATGCTGGTGAAGGATGCTTCTGCCCCGAGTCGACATTGCTGCGCCGCGTCATGGACCACCTGCTGTTGGAGGAGGATGAGATAGTCCTCATGGACATGGAAGCGGGCTTAGAGCACTTAGGTAGAGGGACGGCACGCGCTGTGGACGTCATGCTCATCGTGGTGGAGCCTGGTGCGAGAGCGCTAGAGGCTGCCGCCTCTATCCTGAAGCTGGCGAAGGAACTGGGCATCATGAGGGTGGCAGCAGTGGCCAATAAAGTCTCCTCGTCCAAGGAGATGGAAGAGGTAGCCCGACGGCTTGAAGAGATGGGCCTCGAGCTTTTAGCCGTAATCCCCCGCAATGACCATCTAACCAGGGCAGATCTGGAGGGGATGGCAATATTCGACATGGAAGGAATCGAGGATGTGAAGCAGGCAGTATCCCAATTAAAGCAGAAACTCATAAAAAGATGAAGGGGAAGTATTAGAGCAGCTCTACATGCATTTTCCTTTATGTTACCATGATTTAACTCAATCCAACAACCTCTTGGCCGAGACCACCGTCACGCCGATCATGAACGAGGCGAAGGCGAGGAGCATGAGAACCTCTTGCCACACGGGGAAGATAGGGTTGGTATTATGGAAGGCGAATGTCCTGCACGCATCCGCAGCCCAGGTCAGAGGATTCACCTTGGCTACGCCTTGAAGCCAGCTGGGCATCAGGCTGAGGGGGAGAAGGGCAGCGGAGGCGAACATCACGGGAAGATTGAGGAGGTTGATGAGGCCGAACAGGGTGTCCTGGTTCTCGACCGCGAGTGCCACGGTGATGAAGATGCAGGCGAAGCCTGTGGCTAGGAGTATTAACACCGCCACTATGCCTAGAAAATCCAACACATTGAAGCTAGGGCTGAGGGACAAGCCCACCAGCCCGGGAACATAAGCGAACCCCAACGCGATCAAGAGCACGATGAGCGCTTGTATCACGGCTCTGGTCACCGCCGAATTCATGCGCGATATGGGCACCACGCCTCGGGGGATGGGCGACACCCTCAGCTTGGTCAGGAAGCCGAACCTGCGGTCCCAAACCAAGGACATACCTGCGAACATGGTGGTGAAGAGCGCGATCACAGCCAGCATACCCGTGGCTAGATATGAGAAGTAATCCGGCGCGCCTGATAGCAGCAGAGCAGGATCGAAGCCAGGAATGCCAGGAGGGACAAGGTTAGTGATGTTGAAGGACTGGCCAAAGAGTCCCAGCCACACGATAGGTTGGATGAGCGCCATAAAAATCTGTATTTTTATGCGATACCAATGCTTCATCTCCCTGACGTACAGAGCCCACATCTCTCGCAACATGCTCAATGCCTCCTCTGCGCCATGCGGCTGCGGGCCACCCTTTCCCCGATGCTGCTGCCCTGCGTTTGTTCTGCGTCTCTTAGCGAACGCCCCGTATACTCCAAGAAGACTTGATCCATATTCGGCCTTTGCAAGGAGACGGAGCTCACGTTGCCCCCTGCTTCAATGACCGCCTTAAGCACCGCGGCCATAGCTGTTTCACCCTTCAGGACCTTCACCCGGTATTCAGAACCTTCCTTCCTCACGTCCACCACGCCAGGGACGGACCTGATGGCAGGGGTCACATCCAACCCCCCGTCCACCGACATCTGGATCACGTCTCCTCCTAGAGAGCGCTTCAGCGTCTCGGGCGAATCCAGCGCCATGAGCCTCCCAAGGTCGATTATGCCGATGCGGTCACATAGGCTGTCCGCTTCCTCCAAGTAATGCGTGGTCATGAACACGGTCATATTATGCTCCGTCTTCAGCTTCCGGATGTGCTCCCACATGGTCGCTCTGGTCTGAATGTCCAGGCCTAAAGTTGGTTCGTCCAGGAAAAGCACCTTCGGCCGATGTATCAGGCCTTCCGCTAGCTCTAACCGCTTGCGCATCCCGCCGGAATAAGTCTTCACCAGGCGATCGGCTGCGTCCTCCAATTTAACCAGCCTAAGGAGCTCATCTATGCGGGCATGGGCTTCCTTCTTATCCACATTATAAAGATCTGCCTGGAGCATCATGTTCTCCCTGCCAGATAGATCATCGTCCACGGTGAGGTCCTGAGGCACCAAGCCGATCACCTGGCGCACCTTCTTCGCCTCCTTCACCACATCCATGCCGAGGACTTTCGCCGAGCCACTGGTGGGGCGTAGAAGAGTCACCAGGATGTTGATGGTCGTGCTCTTGCCCGCTCCGTTGGGACCGAGAAAGCCGAAGATCTCGCCTTCCTCTACATCGAAGGATATGCCGTCCACAGCTCGTATCTTACCATCGAACACCTTTACCAGGTCCCTGACCTCAATGATAGCAGTCATATTATCTCTCCTTCAGGCATCCTTCCAGCCTCGCGATCTCCTTGTCCATTTCTGCCACTCCTTGGGACAGCATGGCCCTCATCTTCTTCAGGTGCTTCAAGCGATCCGGGAGATCCATCTCCTCAGCCATGAGGTGAGCAAGGTGGGGTGGGAGGGTGCTTGGATCCAATGTTCGGCTTTCGCGGGGTGCGTTCTCGCCCGCCGCTTCACCTATCACCTGAAAATAGCGAGCCATGAAGAGCACATCGCTGGAGATGCTCGCCAGCCTATCCTTCAACCACTGCTCGCCCTCCGTTGACAGGGCGTAATAATCCTTGTCTTCCTTACGCTCCGAGCGCAGGAGCCCATGCTCCTCCAGCTTCTTCAGCGCCGGGTACACCGCTCCGCTCTGCGGCTCCCACAGGCCAGAGAATTCCTCTCGCAGGCGCTTCAGCACCTCATAGCCGTACATGGGCCCCTTGCGCAGTACCACCAGCATGAGGAATTGCGAAGGGCTGATGCGATTCCCCTTATACACGTGTCCCTTGCCAATCATGCCTCCGCTCCCACGGCCGGTGACTCTTCCTCAAAGCATGCTCCTTTCCCTGGACGCATCAGCGCACATATCATCGCACCGATGAAGGCGATGAGCCCCGCGACCATGAAGACCATGGTATAGCCTGTCTCCCCCGGCAATTGAATAGGGAATGGACTCCCAGGAGGGAAATAGTTGACCATGAAGGAGGCGGTGATGACCGACCCCAGAACTGGTCCTATCGACCCGCCCACCACCCGGAACAAGGTGTTCATGCCCGAGGCCACCCCGAACTGTCTCTTAGGGCAGGACATAGCCACCACGTTTATCAGCGATACCATGGCGAACCCTAGCCCTAGGCCTGCGATGAACACGTTAACCATGACCTGCCACAGCGCCTCGTGCCAAAAGGATATCAGGAACATTCCTAGCGTAAGGATGAGCAATCCCGAGATGAGCATTTTGTCTGCCCCTATCGATCTGGACCATTTGCCCGCCAAAGGAGCGAAGATGAGCTGCGCCAGGGCGCTGGGAAACATATAGACGCCGATCATGAAGGCATCCTGCACACCGAATCCTCCGATCTCCTTCGGCGACATGAGGAAGAAGGGCAAGGTCTGGAACAGGAGGAACATGGACATGCCGACGAAGAGGGCCGCAACATTGGCCCCGGCGATGCCTCTGACACGCATGAGATCTATCGAAACCAAAGGCATGCTCGCTTTCCTGGTCTCCCAAAACACGAAAGCCATTGTCAGGAATGCGGCAGTGGCGAATAGGCTTATTATCCTCGAATCCGTCCAGCCCCAGTCCTGTCCTTGTTGCAATGCCAATAGCAAGCTGAGGACCGCACCGCTGACAAGCATTGCGCCTATAAAATCGACACTTTCTTTCTCCTGCTGCCGTGCTACATCCTTGATGCGCCACCAGACCATGGCCGTTAGGACGATCATCAATGGAGCCACCACGTAGAAGGCATCCCTCCAGGAGAGCTGGGATACGATGAAACCGCCGCCTAGCAGACCTATGCTCACCCCCACGGAGAACATAGCACTGATCATGCCAATTGCAACTGGAATCAGACGTGTAGGGAAAGTATCCCTGATTATGCCGAAGGCCAGTACGAATACTCCCATCCCCAAACCCTGTATGGCCCTGAAGGTTATCAGGGACCCCATGGACCAAGAGAGGGCGCAGCCTATCAGGCCCACACAATATATGATCAGGGAGGCCATCATCACCTTCTTCTTACCATAGATATCACCTAGTCTGCCAAGAAGGAGCGTGGCCACTGCGCCGCTTAGGAGATAGGCGGAGAGCACCCACGATACCCAGGCTGCATCCTCTCTGAACTCCATGGCAATGTGGGGCAAGGCAGGAACCAGCATAATCTCTATGAACATCACCATCATGGCCATGGCTGCCAGTATGGCGAGTATTATGCCGTTCCCTTTCAAGCTCAGCCTCTCATCCCTCTTGAAGCCAGATTCACCTTCAGTCACCATGCTATCCTCCTATGTAGACCGATACTAAGTATAGCTCTACCTATGTCCGAGGGGCACACACACTCGCATATTTCAATCTTTTGAATCCACCGGTGGCTTCATTCTAATGAGTGAGAAACGAGATGCTATCCAACCATCCATTCCTCTATATGACGATGGAGATGGCTAGATCCGCACCATGGCCATGACAACGTTTATCAATCGAAAGCCCTTTGCGTTCCGCTGGTCAGAAGATGCAGCTGTATGATTTCGGTAGGATCGAGCGCTCCAAGGTGCGGATACCTGAGCGGATTGGTAGGCTGTTGGGGCTAGTGGATGGCAGTCAGGCCTTCAGCGCCTTGTTCCGTTATGAGCATAATGGCCATGTAAGCCATGAGATCGTGCTCTCCACCATCGGCCCCGAGGACTATAGGGAGATATGCAATGTGACCTTTTACCTCATCGATGTACCTGGGGCTTGCGCCCAAGTGGCCAAGTTCTTGGGTGAGCGTAACATCGACATCTTGAACTCGGTCTCCCTGAGCATGATATCAGAGGTGTGCATGGTTTGGAAGATGATGGTCGATCTATCCTATTATGGCGAGCCTGCGTCTTTGAAGGAGGAGTTCGAGGCCCTGAAAAGGCAGAGGTCCGCCTCCCTATCTAAAGTGGATTCCATGCTCATCGAGCATTCCCGGATCAACGACCGCTATACCAAAGGCGTGGTTCCCTCCGTCTCAACCATAAAGGTGAAGGCGGTTAAACGGGCGCAGAAGGGACCTGGACTTATCAGGAACATGGAGTTCGAGATACCGTCGGAGTACCTGGCAGTGATGGAGGGGGTCAGGGACGGCACGCCCGTGATAATGGTGGCGGACCAGGACTCCTGGGTATTGTCCATCAGCCCCCTAAAGGAAGGCCTGCGGATGGTGCAGATGGACTTCCTCATCCCGGACAGGCCAGGGGCCATTGGCGAGGTCATGGCCCTCCTGGCGGATCAGGATATCAATCTCATGTCGGTCAAGACCAAGGTGCTGATCTATTACGAGTCCATGTCCATGGCCGTGGTGGCGGACATCTCCAAGTATAAGGGCGATGGTTTGGATTCTCTGCGAAGCATCATCGAGGAGCACCTTTCCCATCTGAAAGGCAACTTCAAATTGACAAGCTTAAGGGCCGTGGAGCCTTGATGTGAGAAGGGCATGTCCTCCTGGAATCGAATTTTAAGATTTGACGAGGTGTCTTCCACCAACGATTTGGCCAAGGATATGGGGAAGAGGGGAGAGAGCGAAGGGCTGGTGGTCGTAGCTAAACGACAGACCTGTGGTCGGGGCCGTATGGGTCGGAGCTGGATCTCCCCACCTGGAGGCCTCTACGTCTCCTTCCTGCTCCGCCCTCCGGGATCGGCAGAGGATGCTCTACGTCTGACGGTGCACGCCTGCGTCCCAGTGGCCAAGGCCATACGGCAAGTGACTGGTCTGACGCCCAAGCTGAAATGGCCCAACGACGTTCTGATAGAGGGAAAGAAAGCCGCGGGCATCCTGGTCGAAGGTGTCTTCAAAGGGGGAAGTCTGGAGATGGTGGTGCTGGGAGTGGGCATCAATGTGAACACCGATGTCAGAGAGCTTCCTCCCGACGCCACATCCTTATCTCAGGAGAAGAATGGAGTCATCGATGAAGAGAGAATGCTCTCCACCTTGCTCCTAGAAATCGATTCATTCTACGAAAAGCTGAAGAAGGATGAGGTGGACGAGGATGAGTATAAGGCCATGTCCTGCGTCCTGGGACGTCAAATCGAGGCCGTAGTGGGAAGAGAGACTTTCAGGGGCAAGGCGTTGTATCTCCAGCGAGATGGAGCGCTCATCATGAAGAGCGACGAGGGGTTGGTGCTTAGGCTCGCTCATGTCAACGAAACTAGCATTAAAGTTACGAAAGAAGAAGAAAACGATTCAAAATCTTTAAGAAAGAATTAATAATGATTCGAAGATTCCTCACGGAAACGGCGGAGAGATGTGTCCATGGGCGCTGAGGACGAGAACAAGGAGCGAAAGGACATCAAGGAACTTAGGGAGCTCAGGCGCAAGTCTAAGATAGGAGGGGGAGGCGAGCGCATCGAGCGGCAGCATAAGCAAGGCAAGATGACCGCGCGAGAGCGCATCGAGGCTATACTCGACCCAGGTAGCTTCGTGGAACTCGACCCTTTCGTCACCCATCAATGCCACGATTTCGGCATGGAGCGCAACCGCATCCATGGCGACGGCGTGGTGACTGGATATGGGACAATTGAGGGGCGTCAGGTGTACATCTTCGCTCAGGACTTCACCGTCTTCGCCGGGTCAGTGGGCAAGATGCATGCCATGAAGATCTGCAAGGTCATGGACCTCGCTATGAAGAATGGACGCCCCATAATCGGCATCTTCGATTCAGGAGGAGCGCGCATCCAGGAGGGCGTGGACGCTCTGGCCGGCTATGCCGAGATCATTTTCCGCAACGCTCTTGCCTCGGGCGTGGTGCCCCAGATCTCACTCATAATGGGCCCCTGCGCTTCCACTGCCGTCTTCTCGCCAGGTATCATGGATTTCAATTTCATGGTCAAGGGCACAGGCCAGATGTTCATGGTGGGACCTGAGGTAATCAAGTTGGTGCAGAACGTGGAGACGGACTATGAGGAATTGGGAGGCGCCCTGGTCCATTCCCTAAAGAGCGGCTGCGCGCATTTCTCCTGCAAGGATGAGGGAGAGTGCATACGCAAACTGCGCCGCCTTTTATCCTTCCTGCCCTCGAATAATCTCGAATCCCCGCCAATATCGCAGCCTAAGGACTCGCCCGATCGGGCGGAGGAATGGCTGAACCAGGCCGTGCCCTTGGACCTCATGAAGCCCCTTGACGTCATGTCGGTCATAAAGAAGATAGTGGACGATGGCGACTTCCTCGAAGTGCAGGAGGAATACGCTCGCAATATCATAATTGGATTCGCCCGCCTAGATGGGATGCCGGTAGGGATCGTGGCCAATCACCCCTCCTTCCTGGCGGGGACGCTGGATATCGCCTCATCCACCAAGGCCGCCAGGTTCGTGCGCTTCTGCGACGCTTTCAATCTTCCTATCATCACCCTGGTGGATGCGCCAGGATATTTGCCTTCCGTGGAGGAGGAGGCGGGAGGCATAGTGCGCCATGCCGCCAAGCTCATGTACGCGTACTGCGAGGCCACGGTGCCCAAGATCACTCTCATCCTGCGCAAGGCCATAGGGCCAGCCTATTGCGTCATGGCCTCCAAGCACATCCGCGCTGATATCACTCTGGCCTGGCCAGGGGCAGAGATAGCAGTCATGTCGCCTGAGGCCGCCATCGATATCGTCTATAAGAAGGAACTGATTTTGGCCGAGGACCCGCAGACCAAGAGGGAGGAGCTCGCGGCCGAATATCGTCGTTCCCACGCCAATCCCTTCGTCGCCGCGGCCAAGGGATATGTGGACGATGTGATAGAGCCGAGAGAGACGAGGATTAAGCTCATCCAGGCCCTTAGGGCCTTGGAAAGGAAGCGCGAGACCAGGCCGCCGCGCAAGCACGGAAATATGCCGCTCTGAGGTGCTGGAAAATGGTGAAGATAACGGATACGATGCTGAGGGATGCGCACCAATCTCTCCTCGCCACGAGGATGCGCACCGAGGATATGCTGCCCATAGCGCCAGTGATAGACGAGATAGGCTATTGGAGCGTGGAGATGTGGGGAGGGGCCACCTTCGACTCCTGCCTGCGCTTCCTCAAGGAGGATCCTTGGGAACGGATATCGAAGCTGCGCAAGGCCATGCCCAATACCCATTTCCAGATGCTGCTGCGGGGACAGAACGTGGTGGGCTATCGCCATTACTCCGACGACATAGTAGAGAAGTTCGTGCAGAAGGCGCATGCTCGGGGCATCGATGTCTTCCGCATATTCGACGCCCTGAACGACGTGCGCAATATGGAGACAGCCATGAGGGCCGCGAAATCAGTGGGGGCGGTAGTGGAGGCGAGCATTTGCTATACCATAAGCCCAGTTCATACCATTCAAGGATTCGTGGAGATGGGGAAAAAGCTAGAGGAGATGGGGGCCGACACCATCTGCATCAAGGACATGGCGGGGCTGATTTCGCCACACGCCGCTTTCGAATTGGTGAAGGGGCTGAAGGAGGAAACCTCCCTTCCTATCCACCTGCATTCACACATGACCTCGGGAATGGCTTTGACCTCTTATCTGAAGGCAATAGAGGCAGGCGTGGACATAGTGGACACGGCCATATCCTCCCTGTCCATGGGCACGTCACAGCCTCCCACGGAATCACTGGTGGCCATGCTTAAGGGTACGGAGTATGACACTGGTCTGGACCTGCTCAAGCTGGCGGAGATAGCAGAGCACTTCGCCCAGGTGCGCAAGAAATACAAGGACTACGAGAGCTGCGGCCCGGCCATCGATACTGACGTGCTCATATTCCAGATACCGGGGGGCATGATGTCCAATTTCGCCAACCAGCTGCGCGAGGCCAAGCAGGAGCACAAGCTGCATGAGGTGCTGGAAGAGGTGCCAAGGGTGCGCGCCGACCTGGGGTATGTGCCATTGGTAACACCAACCTCCCAGATCGTTGGCACCCAGGCCACCTTGAATGTGATCACGGGCCAGAGATACAAGACCTGCACCAATGAGACCAAGAACCTGGTCAGGGGGATGTACGGCAGGACGCCTGCCCCCATCCCTGCCGAGGTGCGGAAGAAGATCATCGGCGATGAGAAGCCGATTACCGTCAGACCGGCGGACCTCCTCCCACCAGAGTTCGAGAAGCTGGCGGCCGAGGTGAAGGATTATGCCCGCAGTGAGGAGGATGTGCTCTCCTACGCCCTCTTCCCCCAAGTGGCGCTGGAGTTCTTCAAGGAGAGAGAGATGAGAGAGAAGGGCGTGGACCCTAGGCAGCTGGCAGCTATCGCCGCCTTGTTCGTAGCTCAGGCGGAGAGACGGAGCAAAGTGAAAAGGAACGTGGCTCAGGCAGAGGCAGACCTGTGGCGCCTAGCGGCCAGAAGAGAGGCCGTGAGCGGCGGGGGCTGGACATGGTGAAGATAAGGATACATCTCAACGGTCAAGTGCATGAGGCCCTGGTGGAGAAGAATGGGGGAGACTACAGAGTGACCTTAGGGGACAATATTCTGGTCTGCACCCCTAAGGATGGGGGTGTGGTGGTGAACAAGGAATTCCTTGCCCTCAATTTCGAAGGGTCGCTGGAGGAGGGAGCTGAGATCGATCTGGATGGAAGGAAGGTGATGGTCAAGGTGGAGCCGATCATCGAGATCGAGAGGGGCGAGTCCTACTCTGAGGAGGAGACGGGGCCGAGCGAGCGCAAGGATGAGACTGGCAGCATTGTGGCTCCCATGCCAGGCAAGATCGTCTCCATCAAGGTCAAGCCTGGTGATAAGGTCAACACCAATCAGCTCCTGCTGATATTGGAGGCCATGAAGATGGAGAATGAGATATTGGCCACGGAAGCAGGGACGGTGAAAGAGATCAAAGTCAAGCCAGGGGAGATGGTGGAGGGGGGAAAGACGCTGATGGTCATCGAGTGATCGTTTCTGCCGCCTCCATTTGCGAAACTTCCCCTTATTATCCAGCATATCGTAGGCATAAATCGATTGGGCTTGGGCGCGTACACCAACTACCCTGGCTAATTGGATCCTCGCTTCTAAAATTCAGGTAAGGTGACCTCGCTGCAGAGTATAGGGCTATGTACATTCTGCAATGAATCAAAGATCGAAGAGCCTCTCCACCTGATCCTCTTCCAAACGGAGCATCCCTACTGAGATTATCCTCATGGCCAATTCCTTCCAGTTCTCATCTCTTTCGAATATTTTCTTGAATAGGGGCAGAGCGTCCTGGAAATGACCGTTGTTGGTCAGGCCTACAGCATGCCAGAACTTCATCTCCAGATTGCGGGGGAACATCCTCTCCGCCAAGGAATAATGCTTCAGGGCGGCAGACATGTCCTCGGTCTCCAACGCCTTGTCCCCCATGTTCATGTGCTGATACGCCCTGTGAATCCGCAGGAGGCGCTTGAGCTCCACTATCGGCTCTTTGTGATCGTCAACGCGTATATCCACTACTCGATCCTCCCATGGACGACCGGTAGGACGCGCTCTGACCACCAACATGGCCGCGGATTGCCTGCCGCGTATATCCCCTCCTGCTTCTTCAGCCGCCTCCAAGGCCGCCATCATCCTTTCGGCCAAAGACCCTTTCCATTGCAAGAAGCGCTTCTCCATGGCAGGCCAGACCTCATCGCTCAACATCATGTTAGCTTGGACGGAGAATCCTTGACCCTCGATATGCCCTGCCTTGGGAATGCATTTCTTGCCTGTGAATGCCGCCACATTCCCCTTGGAATCAACCATGGCGACCTGACGCACGGAGCTGTATTGATCGCGGTCCAAGAGGGTGCGCAACGCCTCTGGAGCACCGGCTCCATCACGCATCAAACCTAGGCCATTGGGGCCGTAGGAAGGATCTGTCAGGGCTTGTGTAGCGACGGCTCCCACTCCTGCCTCGGCCCACGTGACGATGGTGCCCACGGCGAACCAATGTGATTGCACTGCCACACCCATTTCTCCAGTTTCTGAATCTCTAGCTACAATGGAATAAGTATGAAGTGGAATTCGATTCGACATCAGAGAGTGATTCTTATATCAAGATATAAGTATCAAGTTTCTAAAACCCCTCGGCCATCTTGTAATATTATCAAATATTTTAATAATAAAAAATATATTTTATCATGGCCACGCCAGTTTAGGCGTGGATAGCGTGATGGAGCTTGGTCCGAACGGCCAGCGCTATGGTTATGCTTCAATTGGGCCACGCCAGTTTAGGCGTGGATAGGGCCTTGGGAGGTCACCATGATATGCCCGTCCTGAGAGCTTCAATTGGGCCACGCCAGTTTAGGCGTGGATAGGCCGTCTGCGGTCCTTGATTGGCCCCGTCGTTAGCCTCGCTTCAATTGGGCCACGCCAGTTTAGGCGTGGATAGATAAATACGGACTTGAGAGGGCTTGAACACATAGCCCTGCTTCAATTGGGCCACGCCAGTTTAGGCGTGGATAGCTTATATCTTCACCGAGGGCAGGTTTTTATTTCAGGAGCTTCAATTGGGCCACGCCAGTTTAGGCGTGGATAGCAAGTGGAGTCTTTCAATGTCGGAGACTCCCAAAGGCTTCAATTGGGCCACGCCAGTTTAGGCGTGGATAGCTGCGGACCACTGACGGTCCCACCAGTTTCCACATGACAGCTTCAATTGGGCCACGCCAGTTTAGGCGTGGATAGATAGGGGGCGCATTCGTAGGCAGTTACGTTATGTGGCTTCAATTGGGCCACGCCAGTTTAGGCGTGGATAGGCACCCGTTCCAATGTCCTCAGCTTGCTCCTGTTGCGGCTTCAATTGGGCCACGCCAGTTTAGGCGTGGATAGCCGTCCCTGCACTCCAGCTCTATCTGGTCGTTAGATCGCTTCAATTGGGCCACGCCAGTTTAGGCGTGGATAGTACGATTGTAGAGAGAGCCACGGGCGTTTTGGACAAGCTTCAATTGGGCCACGCCAGTTTAGGCGTGGATAGGCTTTTTCTCCCTCACCCCCTCACCTCCTTGATGTAGGCTTCAATTGGGCCACGCCAGTTTAGGCGTGGATAGATTATTTAGGGGCATATGTCCTGACGGGGAGAAAGTGCTTCAATTGGGCCACGCCAGTTTAGGCGTGGATAGCTCCTAATCACCTCATCAAGCATTGTCTCACACCCTCGCTTCAATTGGGCCACGCCAGTTTAGGCGTGGATAGGAAAATAAAATAGTTGCTGAGGTATATTCTCAGAAAAGCTTCAATTGGGCCACGCCAGTTTAGGCGTGGATAGAGTGCATGATTATCACAGGCGAGGTGCCCCCGCCTGCGCTTCAATTGGGCCACGCCAGTTTAGGCGTGGATAGGGTGTATATAGGCATTGCCTGTGTAGGCAGGTGAGGAGCTTCAATTGGGCCACGCCAGTTTAGGCGTGGATAGTAACATGTAGCACGATAAAAACAAAAGAAGAAAGTTAAGCTTCAATTGGGCCACGCCAGTTTAGGCGTGGATAGACATCGAAGACGGCAGAATCTACTCCGAAGTCTATAGTGGCTTCAATTGGGCCACGCCAGTTTAGGCGTGGATAGCTCCCTAAGGTACGCTTCATCAATCCTGCAACTCGGGCTTCAATTGGGCCACGCCAGTTTAGGCGTGGATAGCAGCCTTTTCTTTCGCTGCACCAATATATCTCAATATTGCTTCAATTGGGCCACGCCAGTTTAGGCGTGGATAGTCATGCTACATGTTATCATGTAGCATGAAATAAATAGCTTCAATTGGGCCACGCCAGTTTAGGCGTGGATAGGCGTACCTTAGGGAGTATGCTTCCTCGATTCTCGAAGCTTCAATTGGGCCACGCCAGTTTAGGCGTGGATAGGTAGTCTGTGTGTACATTGAAGACGGCAGAATCTGCTCTGCTTCAATTGGGCCACGCCAGTTTAGGCGTGGATAGCTGATTAGGATGAGAGAGAGTATAATAAACGCTCTCTCAGCTTCAATTGGGCCACGCCAGTTTAGGCGTGGATAGGATAAACGACTTCCCTTGCTATTACTATGACAGATTGCTTCAATTGGGCCACGCCAGTTTAGGCGTGGATAGGCTTTTTTATCTTTTTCGATTCGATCAGTTCTTCTAGCTTCAATTGGGCCACGCCAGTTTAGGCGTGGATAGCAGGCTGAGATGAGAATGAAGGAGGTAGAGCTCCTGCTTCAATTGGGCCACGCCAGTTTAGGCGTGGATAGGGCCAATACCTGCCTTTCAGCGGCTGGCACGCGACAGGCTTCAATTGGGCCACGCCAGTTTAGGCGTGGATAGTACGGCGATTGCCTCAGCATCGGCCATATTCCGGGGACGCTTCAATTGGGCCACGCCAGTTTAGGCGTGGATAGAGATTCCTGCTGCTTCAATTGCGCCACGATGCGTTGGCTTCAATTGGGCCACGCCAGTTTAGGCGTGGATAGGACGAGGGACAAGAGGCAGGGAAAGAGGCAGCCGAAGCTTCAATTGGGCCACGCCAGTTTAGGCGTGGATAGACAAGATGATACGCCTGCATTGGACGAGCGGCACGGCGCTTCAATTGGGCCACGCCAGTTTAGGCGTGGATAGAGATGGCTCGGCAGATGAGGAGGCATAGTGTGAGATAGCTTCAATTGGGCCACGCCAGTTTAGGCGTGGATAGAAGGCAGGCCAGTATGGATACGGAACGCCACGCCCGGGCTTCAATTGGGCCACGCCAGTTTAGGCGTGGATAGGCCGCTGGTGCCACACCCGCGATAGCAGTGGTCATGCTTCAATTGGGCCACGCCAGTTTAGGCGTGGATAGAGTCAATTCGTGAGACCGGAGGGCGAAATATGGCAAGCTTCAATTGGGCCACGCCAGTTTAGGCGTGGATAGGCCTCGTCCTGTGTG
>JAVYMA010000013.1 GCA_038740345.1 Methanomassiliicoccales archaeon | reverse complement strand
CGATGAGAATGCCCACACCGATGTTAAGTACAGTGAGCCAAATGATACTCATCCCCCACTGTCCCGCCACCCCTCCGAATCCTATTATGGCGCTAGTGGAGATGAAAGTGGCGCCATACGATAACCCGATGATCCAAGGATTGATGTTCCTGCCCGCGAGCAAGAAATCGTCGCCGCATTTGGTGCGCTTCGCCCCCAGGTATCCTAGGTATAGGGTTATCGTCACGAACACCACGGTGGTCAATGCAAAAGTGAGTAGGTCGACCACCAGCTCACTCCTCCCTATTCCATTTCCAGATGCCGTAGGCCACGCAGGCCGCGGCGAGACCTATCGCCATGACATACCCTGACCATACCAATGGGTCATCTATCCCCCACACTCTAGCTCGCCCCCCTCAATCCAGCGCAAATCGACTAATACAGGTGTCACTAGGCTTTCGCGATTTCCGAGGGCATTGGTTTCACTTTATATAAATGTTACATGTTAGTAGGAAGCATGCTAGCATTATACAATCATTGAATTTTCCTCTTATCGATGACTCTCTTAGCTTTACCCTCGAATCTCGGCAGGGAACCAGGCTCCAATAGTTCCACTTCGGCGCTGACGCTGAGCACATTCTTGAGACGCTCATGTATCCTCGTTTTAAGGGATTCCAACTTAGCCACATTATCCTGGAAGGACTCTGGCTTCAGCTCTACCCTCACCAGCATCTCATCCAGCGCTCCCCTTCTGTCAACCACTATCTGGAACTCGTTGCCGAGCTCTGGGTTGGACATCAGAACATACTCCACCTGCGAGGGGAACACATTTATACCGCGTATGATGAACATGTCGTCCACCCGGCCTGTTATCCTGCCCAGGCGGGGATGGTCGCGTCCGCAGGGACACCCCTCTACATCAATAGTGGAAATATCCCCAGTTCGATAACGGACGATGGGGACTGCCTCCTTAAGCAACATGGTCACCACGAGCTCGCCTTTTTCCCCTGGGCCCAGTTGCTCTCCTGTATCTGGATCTATTATCTCTATCAAGGTCTGATCGCTCCAAACGTGCATCCCCTTCTGTTCTGCGCACTCGCACCACAGGGGGCCCGAGAGCTCGCTGGTTCCGTAAATGTTAATGCCTTTGACGCCTAGCCATTCTCGCATCCGTTCGCGCATTCCCTCTGACCAGGGTTCTGCTCCTAGAATGCCTAATCTTAACTTCGTATCTCGCTTGAAATCGATGCCTTTCTTCTCCGCTACCTCACCCAAGTGCATGAGGTATGATGGCGTGCAGGCGATGGCCGTGACGCCAAGTCGCTTTATCATATCCAGTTGCCTCTCGGAGTTTCCTGTGCTGGCTGGAACCACCGTGCAGCCTAAGCGTTCAGCCCCATAATGAAGACCCAATCCTCCCGTGAAGAGTCCGTATGTATAGGCCACTTGTAGGATGTCATCCTGACCGATGCCGGCGGAGGCAAGGGCGCGCGCGACCGATTCCGTCCAGTTGTTTACATCATTTTGAGTATAGCCCACTATGGTGGGGTGCCCAGTGGTACCTGAGGAGGCATGATAGCGCACCAGTTCTCTATTCGATGCCAAGAAGAGTCTTTCAGGCTCCAGCTCTCTAAGATCCTTTTTGTACATAAAGGGGAGTTTCACCACGTCCTTTGAAGTCCGTATCTGGTCTGGATGAACCTTGGCCGCATCCATCCTCTCCCGATAAAACGGTGAGTAATCATACATGCGATGAACCAGCGCCTTTAGAAGCTTCGATTGGAGCCTCTCGAGCTCTTCCCTGGGCATGAATTCCATCTTTGGGTTCCACGCAGCCACGCCATCACCTCTGCGCTCGCTTTAGGCCATCACTTGAAATGAGATGTATCGTAGAGCGTCCGCCCACTTGCAAGTATGCAGTCGATAGCTCGGTCTACTTCTTCCACCTTCAAGATAAGGACGGCGGAAGGATGATTGCGATAGCCATAGGCATATTCGATGTTGATCCCCGCCTCCTTGAGCATCACCGTCAGGTCATACAGCCCACCTGGTTTATCTTCCATCTTCACCGCCAGGACATCGGTAAACTTAACCACATGTCCTTCCGAAGTAAGTTTCTCATAGGCTTTCTCCGGTTTATCCACAAGCATGCGCACCACCCCGTAGCCAGAACCCTCGGCGATGGTGAAGCCCAGGATATTCACCTGAGCCTCCTTCATATCCCGGGCGATGTCCATGAGCCTTCCCGGTCTGTTTTCAGAAAAGATCGAGAGCTGCTTTATGCGATACTTGGCGCGATCATCCATCAATAAACCCTCCTATCCACCACTCTTTTTGCTTTTCCTTCGAAACGGGGTAGGCTGCCCGGCTCCACTAACTCCACATCGACGCTGACATTTAGCAGATTCCTGAGCTTAGCCTCCACCCTTTCCCTAAGAGCATTCAATTGGATGATATTGTCGGTGAACGCCTCTGGTTTGAGCTCAACCTTGACCAGCATCTCATCCAGCGCTCCCTTTCTGTCAACCACTATCTGGAACTCGTTCCCTAATTCGGGATTTGTCATAAGGGAATACTCTACCTGTGAGGGGAATACGTTTATGCCGCGTATGATGAGCATGTCGTCCACCCTGCCCGTTATCCTCGAAATGCGGGGATGAGTGCGCCCGCAGGCGCATTTTTCCTCGTGCTTGATGGTGATATCGCCTATGCGGTAACGTATGAGAGGAAAAGCCTCTTTAGTCAACATGGTGAGGACCATCTCGCCTTTTTCCTCCGGGCCCACAGGTTCTGACGTTTTAGGATCCAATATCTCTAGCAGACAGATATCCCCCCAGAAATGTATTCCCTGTTGGTGGGCGCACTCTGAGAACATCGGCCCTGCCATCTCGCTCGCTCCGAAGCAGTTGATCCCTTTTACACCTAGCCAGTCCTGTATTCGATCGCGCATCCTTTCTGACCAAGGCTCTGCGCCTAAGAGGCCAACCCTCAATCTGGTGTCATTTTTTATGCTAACTCCTATCTTCTCTGCTACCTCCCCCACATACATCATGTATGAGGGAGTAGCGGCCATGGCTGTGACACCTAAATCCTGAATGAGTTGAATCTGCCTTTCAGTGTTGCCGGTGCTAGCGGGCACGACGGCAGCTCCTATTTTCTCTGCCGCATAATGGAACCCCAAACCCCCTGTGAAAAGGCCGTAAGTATTGGCTATCTGGATGACATCATCTTGACCTAAACCCGCAGAGGTCAACGCTCGTGCCAACGATTCGGACCAAGTCTCAATGTCATTTTTCGTATAGCCCACTATGGTAGGTTTACCGGTAGTGCCCGAGGAGGCATGATAGCGTATTATATCCCTTTTCTGTACCACGAAAAGCTTATCAGGATAATAGTCACGGAGATCCTTCTTCGACATGAAGGGAAGCTTATTCACATCTTCCAACTTTTTCAGGTTGTCTGGCTCAACATTCGCTGCCTCCATTCGTTGGCGATAGAAGGGCGAATGCTCATAGAGTCGGTTCACCAGAGCCTTTAGCCTCTTGAACTGAAGCGCTCTAAGCTCACTTATGGGCATGGTCTCGATTTGAGGGTTCCAATATGCCATCTTACTCCCCGGGATGTTAGGTATGTGGGCTGATAGCATGTAGCATATAATAGCGTTCCTGATTGAGGCTTCAATCCATTCAAAGGAACAACAACTATAACTTATGCGTTTTTATTGCGTTTTCATTTATCATTCATACTATGCCCGAGCTGCCTGAAGTGGAGGTACTGCGTCGTCGATTAATCCCAGCTTGCGTCGGTAGGCGAATAAATGAAGTGGTAGTCAAGGACGGCCGAGTTCTTAGCGAAGTAGACTCCTCAGAATTGCAAGCTTGCGTAGAGAACAAATCTGTGGTCAACATACTTCGCCATGGTAAACAGCTGTTCTTCGATTTGGGCTCTGGGCTCCTTACGGTCCATCTAGGTATGACTGGTGAACTTCTCATAGTCCAAGGATGTGAGGAGCTAGCCCCTCACGCAAGAGCGCTCTTCAAAATGGATGATGGCTCCACTCTAGTCTATAACGATCCGAGGATGTTCGGCAGATTAGGTTGTACCCGGTCAGTTAAGGATTTCATTATGGATCGTGGTTTAGGACCGGATGCTCTTTCACTAGACGAGAAAGAGTTTTCGGTTTGCGCTAAATCGCATCGTCGCCCTATCAAGGCGGTGTTAATGGATCAGCACATACTCGCAGGCGTAGGCAATCTGTATTCGGATGAGGCCTTGTTTCAAGCGCGCATCAATCCTACTAAAGTGGCTAATAAAATATCATCGAAAGGATTGAGGTGTTTGGGTCGGGAGATCAAAGAGGTGTTGCTCCAATCGATATATGCAGAGACCGTCTTCGAAAGGCTACCTAAAGGTTATCTTTTAAGGTGCAGGCGAAGAGGAGAGCTTTGCCCTCGAAATAACGGGGTGTTAACATCTATTGAGATAGGAGGGAGGACCTCTGTCTATTGTCCGACGTGCCAGAGAAACTGACATGAGGCCGGCACTTCTTTATCAATTAGAGACCAAAACGATGAAGAAGGCGATGGTATTTAAACAAAGGTAGCTCTTGCACATTAATCCATGAATCCCAAGCATCTTGATCTTACGGATATCGTCCTCTTACAGATGCTCCTTTCAGATTCGCGAGCCTCTTATCGCGAGATGGCAGATTTCCTTAGGACAACTCCAGATGAAGTAGAAGACCGGATAAGAACCATGGTTCAGCTCGGAGTTCTGCGCAGCTTTGTGGTTCGGTTCAGGCCGGAGCATCTTGGGGCAGTGGGGATCTTCGTTTATGGTAATAGCGAGATTACCAAATTGGAAGAGGCGGTTGCCCGCCTTTGTCAGAATAATGCCACATCCTGGTTAGGGATAGGAACTGGGGGGCGGATATATATCGGTGCGCTGCTAAGGCGACTGTCTCATCTTGATTCATACATTTCCTTCTTGAAGGAAGAGGGGATCAAGGAGTTGGTCTTTGGAATCAGGACTCCACCTCCCAACAAAAGTAGGGAAGCTCTTGAATTGAATGAAATCGACATGAGAATAATTCGCGCATTGCGTATTGATGCGCGAAAGAGCTCTTTTGAAATGGCCAAAGAATTAGGTTATGATGTTGAATTGATCGAGAATAGAATAAAAAGAATGCGGGAGGGGGGTGCAATCGATTTTTCAATTACACTTTCGCCCGAAGCTACGTCCGACATCCTTTGCATGTTCCATGTTTATCATAAAGTTGGTATGCCTCTACGCGAATTCATGAGGACCAAATTGAATGAGCACTCGCCTAACATTCTTTCCTTTAATGCTTTTCGGAATCTTCCCGATTTAATCACAGCACTGGCCTGGGTGAGGGATATGTCAGAGCTGAGGATAATCAAGTCATCATTGGAAGGGGCTGAGGGCATAGAGAGGGTAGAGGCGAATATATTGTTAACTTCAAGAACCACAGAAACCTGGGCGGATGCGATTATTAAAGAGTCTACCATTAAAAGAAAATTCGATTAATCTGATATTTCTGATTTTTCAGAATAATCTAAATAGGAATTTAACAATCAAGTGCTGCTATGATTTCGGAACGAGACAGCGAATCAA
Organism: Methanomassiliicoccales archaeon; assembly: GCA_038740345.1. Lineage (NCBI taxonomy): Archaea > Methanobacteriati > Thermoplasmatota > Thermoplasmata > Methanomassiliicoccales > Methanomassiliicoccales archaeon. Next base: position 46,679 of record JAVYMA010000013.1, on the reverse strand, counting down.
AAAATTCCTGTTGCGAAAGTTACGATGCTGGCCGTGAAAAATATCTCATGGAAGCTATCGTGTCGGTCGATGACAGAGGACAGATAGTATTGCCCAAAGAACTGAGACAGAAATTTGGTATTTTGGGAGGACAGAAATTAGCCGTGGTGCTTTTGGAGAGAGGAGGTGTTCCCTGCTGCTTGCAACTATTCAAGGTTGAAAGCTTCTCGGATTCAGTGAAAAAAATAATGGATAATAGCTGAATGGCAAAATCTAGGAGTGATCCCATGACCGTTATGAGAACAACATCGGAACTGAGCTCAAGAGATCGATGGGACCATATTTTGGCGAGGCTGGGTTATAAACGAATGCAACATCGCGTTACGCCTGGTATTTATGAATTGAACGAGCCAAATTCAACATCTCCTGTATTCGTGACGGCAAACTATACGCTTAGTTTCGACGCCCTACGGTCTTCCTTGCATGGGATTAGCTGCTACATCCTCGTTCTGGATACCAAAGGAGTGAACGTGTGGTGCGCGGCGGGAAAGGGTACGTTCTCGACAGAGGAATTGGTCAGGCAGGTAAAGCAAGCGCGACTTGAGGAATTGGTGGCTCATAGAAGGTTAATCCTTCCCCAGCTAGGGGCTCCAGGAGTATCTGCGGTCGAGGTATTCAAGCAAACTGGATTCAAGGTAGAATATGGACCGGTCAGAGCCGCTGATCTACCACAATATCTTCGTTTGGGCTATGCTACCGAGGAGATGCGCACTGTGAAATTTCCGCTTCGGGACCGCGCCGTTCTCATTCCGGTGGAAATAAAGAACTACTTCTGGTTGGCAGTCCTACTACCAATCGCACTTTTCCTTCTTTTCGGCCCGTTCCCTTCTGCGGTGGCGGTTACAGCCATTTTAGGGGGCATAGTCCTATTTCCCTTAGGGCTTCCAATCTTGCCGACACGGGATTTCACGAGCAAGGGTCTGGTGCTCGGCGCCCTACTATCTATCCCTTTTATTTTGTATCCTATCTATATGGCCAATAATATGCTCCAGGGAGGAATTATGGGCTTGGCCTCAGCTTTGGTTATAATCTCTTCTGTGGCCTATATGGCCTTGAACTTCACGGGATGCTCCACAACCGCCTCTAGGACGGGAGTCCGGAAGGAAATATTCCGATACATTCCCATTCTCACAATCATGCTAATAGTAGGACTAGTAATCAGTATCTTCTCTTTTCTGGCCTCATGGCAGGGGTGGTGGTGATGGAGCAGTTGACCATAATAAATCTGGACAGCGGCCCAGATGTTCAGAATGCTAATCCCATAAATACGCTGGTATTCTTTCCCGGAAGATGTACTAATTGTGGATATTGTCTGCAAGTGTGCCCTCACCGCGTGTTTCAGCCAGGGGAGCGGCGTGTGAGGTTGGCTAGGCCTGAGGCCTGCATGGAATGTGGTGCATGTCAGCGCAATTGTGCCTTCGGGGCTATCAAAGTGGAGAGTGGCGTAGGCTGCGCGGCAGCGATGATCAAAGCGGCCTTGACTGGTAAGAAGGAAGTAGTATGTGGTGAGGATTGCTGTAAGTAGGGAAATGACTTAAGAGGATTAAGGACAATCAAGAAGCAATGATGGAAAACCATTTTAGCGGTGTCCCGTATTCACGTTCGTGCGTTCCCCTTTGGAAATTTTTAAAGTGGTCATCATCTACGTGTTGGTTTTCCTTCTATGTATATTGGCGGTGTTTCTAATAGTAGGTCTGGCACAAGACATTATGCAGAGCCTTTCTAATCCTGGACTACTGGAAGACATACGTCAAGCCACTTTGAAGTACGTGGGAGAGATTCTTCTCGTCGTTATCATTATAGAATTAATAGATACTATAATGGTTTATTGGAAGGAGCACGCGGTGAAAGTAGGTTCTGTCCTACTGGTGGCCTTGACCGCGGTGGCACGAGAGCTGATCGTGTTCGATTATTACTATGGAAAAGTGGAGATTCTGGCTGGTACGTCATTGGCAGTGCTGACCCTGGCCTTGGCTATATATCTCATGAGCAAGTCGGTGGCTCAGAGCAGCGTAGGGAAAAAAAGCGAAACGAGCGCAGATAAGTAAAAACTCACTTCAACGCTCTTAAGATATTACCATGAAATAATTTTTCTTTCATCTCTGCGTTGCCCCAGTCCCCATTTTTTATAAGGTCTATGAAATATGGTTGGGAATAGGCGAGCTCGAAAAGCGGCCAATCCGTTCCAAAGAACACACGATCAGGAATTTTCTCATTCGCTTCTGACAATCTCTCCATTACCTTCTCAGGATTTGACGGAAGCCAACCTTGAAGCGCTGAGCAGTCGGCGTAAGTATTGGGGTATCTAGACAGGATTTCATACATCTCCTCTCGATACTTTCCACCTAAATGAGCTATGACTAGCTTCAACTCGGGATGCTTTTCGAGCACGTCGACATAATATGAAGGTCGGGACAGCTCTTCATTCAGAGGGCCCCAGACCGCGCCAGAATGAGTAACGACCATCAATCCAAACTCCTCGACCACATCCCAAAAAGGTGCAATGCGCTCCTCGTTTGGTCTCCACCCTGTGGGGGGATACACCTTCACTCCCCTCGCATCGAAGTGCTTGACATACTTATTCACAAGACGGAGCGCGAACTCTCCTCTCCCTGGATCCACGCCGATGAAAGGAACCAAATATTCTGGATATATTCCCGAGACGCTAAATACCCAATCGTTGAGTTCTTCTACTCCTTGCTTGGTCGGACCGACCATCCCGAAGTCCAGGGGCAGGACTATCGATTTATCTATGCCTGCCGTCTTCATATCATTGATTAGGTCTCTCTCATCAGTTTCCGAAGTGAGCCAATCCCTACCTTCTCCCTGAGGCCCTCCCTGAAAGTATAGAGCATCCAAGAGAACCAATGGTTCGAGATAAGCCTCCATTATGACATCTGGATACATGCTGCGCTTCCATAGATGAACGTGCGCGTCGATTATCATCATTATCGCAGACCTGACCTAGGGCTTATAGATATTCGCTTGATAGCTCCATAAGAATCTCATCATCGAGATAGAGGTTTTTTAAAAGAGTAGGTTGGAGAGGAAATCGCCCCTGACCCACATCTCAAAGTCCTTTTAGGCTCTTCCTCGTGAGGATGAATCTCGCGCTAAGGATGAAAAGCATGAAGAAAAATGACAAGACCAATAAATCTACTGGCCAAGGAAAAGCACTGGGCTGACCAAGAGAGTGGTTTAATGCGTCAACTAAATAGGTCAGGGGGGAAAGATAGGATATGTACACACCGGGGGCGCTCATCTCACTTAGAGGTACGAATACACCACTGATGAATATTAGAGGGAATCTCACCAGGGCTGCGAGCATCATGATGTTAGCAGGATACCTTCCCGCTGGGGAGGATAAGGTAACTCCTAGACCAGAGAAACAGAGGTTTCCCAAGACGTAAGCCAAAAAGAGCATAACCACACTCTCCACCTCTAGATTAAGGAACACAATCCCTACCACGCCTACTATCGTGCTGATGGTAATACCGAACAAGGCTCCAGCGATGATATCTCCTAGAATAATAGTGCCGATACTGACGGGATAAGTCAGAAGACGCTCGAAGGTACCCGCTTGCTTCTCCCAAGGAACGATCAGAGGACCGACAGACGAGGAAGTGAAGAACAGCGCCATGGCAAGAAAGCCTGGAAAGTAGCGCTTAATGTCCAGTTCTCGCCCAACGAAAAATGCGAAGAATAGAAAGGTAGGAAGGATAAGGCCGAATATGAAAACAGGGGCCTTGCGATAATAAATCCTGATATCTTTCTGAGCCGTAACCCAAGTCGCTCTGGCTAATATCTGTAGGTTCATCACCGCACCTCGCAAAGCTTCACGAAAACATCCTCTAAGGTGGGCCCACAAGTCTCCAAATTGAGGATTCGGAACCCCTCACGCTTCTTTATCTCCATAATATGGTCCAAAGCCTGGTCCAAATCCCCGACCCATAACTTGCATTTATCACCACAAGTTTCTGCCTTATGAATGCAATGACATAAAAACACCGAAGGTTCTACATTCCTGTCGAATGCCAGTTCTATGGTTTGAGACTTCTCCATTGTTTTCTTCAGCTTTTCAGGTGTGTCGATGGCAGCTATTTTACCCTTGTTTATAATACACACCCTCTGGCAAAGGCGATTCGCCTCCTCAATGTTATGGGTTGTAAGTAATACAGACGTTCCCTCTTTATTCATCTCCTTTACTTTTTCAATTATCAGACGCCTGCTCATAACATCCAATCCCTCAGTGGGTTCGTCCAGTAAAAGGACTGGAGGTTGGTGTATGAGGGCGCAAGCAACGCTGACTCGTTGTCTCATTCCCTTGGAAAATTTGCGCAGGAAGTCATCTTTCCTATCGCGAAGCCCTAAATCTTCCAGAAGCTTCTCAGCCCTTGAGCGCCTGGTGGATTTATCCAGACCGTAGTATTTTCCCACAAGATCAAGATTCTCCATGGCGGATAGGTCTGGGTAAACATTCCCCACCTCAGGTATGACGCCCATCCTCTGCTTGGCCTGCAATGATGAAGTTCGCATGTCCAGACCGCGTACTAGAATTTCCCCCTTATCAGGTTTCAACACCCCTGTTATCAATCTGATGGTGGTGGTCTTACCAGCACCATTAGGGCCTAGAAGTCCAAAGAACTCGCCTTCTTCCACAGTAAAGCTGATTCCATCGACAGCGGCGTGATCATTGAATTTTTTCGACAGATTTTGAACCTTAATTGCTGGGATGGAACTCACCTTAACAAGACAATTCGAGGTCGCTCAGGATATTATTTCTTTTTAACATTGGCCAAACGCCCTAATTATTTTTTATTTATTACTGCAAATTGGTCGCATTTTTTATAGCTACTAATACGCTCAGTAATTACAAATACTTACCTGTCCAGATATTTCGTTCTTATCATTAACATACTTAATGGATGGTCCATCCATCCATACTAATGTTTATTTTAACAATAGTCATTTTATGAATCACTCGCGACTTTATGCGAGGGGGTGGAATTTAGTTGACAAGAGAGCAGATACTGGCAGGATTGGAGAAAGCCGTGATCACTGGTAATAAGGCGGAAGCGATAAAAGAAGCGAACGCCGCCTTGAAAGAAGGCATCAAAGCCTTGGACGCCATCGATCACGGTCTGATTAAGGGGATGACGATTGTAGGAGACAAATATGCCGCCCGCGAACTGTATCTTCCTCAGGTGCTCTTGGCCGCTGATGCCATGTATGGTGCGTTGGACGTGCTCTTGCCGCACATACCCAGGGAAGAGGCTAAGAAGCGCGTCAACGTCGTCATCGGTGTTGTTGAGGGTGATGTGCACGACATAGGGAAGAACCTGGTCAAGACCATGTTGACCGCGGCGGGCATGGATTGCACGGACTTAGGCAGGGATGTACCCATTGAGAACTTCATTATTAGCACCAAGGAAAAGGATGCCCACGTAGTAGCCATGAGCACACTCATGACGCCTACCATGGATGGCATGAAACGTTGCGTGGATGGCTTGATTGAAGCTGGATTGAGAATGAAGGTGAAAGTGATAATTGGAGGGGCTCCCACTTCACCAGAGTTCGCCGAGGATATTGGAGCGGACCTGCACGGTATCAACGCGCAGGACGCCGTTAACAAGCTGAAGAAGGTGATTTGAAGATGATGACTCACATCGAGAGAGTTCTGGCGGCCCTGGGTGATAAGCCAGTGGACCGCCTGACGACATATCCCATCGCGTGCGGTGTGCAAAGGAGATACCTGAGCACTCCCACCACATATGCGGAATGGTGCTCGGATCCAAGGAAATTCGCCGAGGCCTTCGTGGCTGGCCAGCGTGCCAACGACTTCGACTTTGCAATAGGGCTCATGGATTTGTCCGTATGTGCAGGAGATTATGGAGCAGGGGTCAGGTTCGATGAGCAAAACACCCCATTCGTAGTAGACCCCGTAGTCAAGAAGCCTGAGGACTATGAGACAAAATTCGCCAACATTCCTGACCCTAAGAAGGGAAGAAGCGGGGTAATCACTCAAGGTACCAAATTATTCGTAGAAAAGCTGGGAAAGGAGGTCATCACGGCAGCTTTCCTTGAAGGGCCCTTGCTCATACTCACTCAGAGCGCTGGAGCCGAAAAGGTCTTTATGGACATGTATAACCACCGCTCTGCTGTGCACAAGGCTCTGAAGGACATCACTGCCTTCGACTATGCCATGATCGAGGAGTTCGCCAAGGCCAAACCCGCCGGTCTGGTCTGGGACTACCTGTGGGGTTCATATTCCTGCTTAGGTGACAAGGAGTATGAGGAGTTCGAGGCCCAATATGCCAGGGGGCTGAATAAAGCCACGCAGGATGCGGGAATGGCCTTCTGCGTACACAACTGCGCGGACCTTCCACACCTGGATACGCAGATTAAGGCTTATAAGCCCGCGATATATTCCATGGCCTGGTACCCCTTGATTCCTGGATCCCCCTCTGCCAAGGAGGCCATCATGAAAGGCTATGCCGACAATTGCCTGCTCGCAGGTAACATCGACCCACAGGCTTTTGTACGCTTCACGGTGGAGAAAATAGAAAAGACCACCATGAATCTCATCCAAGAGGTCAAGACTGCCCTCTGCCAGCGTGGCCTGCACTCGCGTTATGTCATCGCCTCTGGCTGCGAGGTGCCTCCTTCCCTGTCCACTAAGCTAGAGAACATCAAGGCGGTAGTGGATACTACCAAGAAGTATGGCCAAGTGGAGTGCAAGTAAACCATTTCCATCTCAATTCTTTTTTTTCCTTTTCTGTCTAGCAAATTATCCTGCGAATCACTCGGACATCGGAAAAGTATGACCGAAAGATTGACATTCGCACCACTCCTTCAGAGTTCGAGTGAAATTATGAAGCTCGCGCAGATAGCCGGGTTCCTTGGGAGTGGAAAGACCACCCTGCTCATTGAGATTGCCAGAGAATTAGTTGGCAGGGGACATCGTATCGCCATCATCGTCAATGATGTAGGAGAGATAAACGTGGATGCGAAGTTCATCGAGACCTATGGGCTGAAGGCGCGAGAGATCTCAGGCGGTTGCATCTGCTGCCAGATAGCAGGCTCATTCGCTAACACTATATCCATTCTACACACTACATTCAAACCCGATATCGTCATAGTGGAACCCTCAGGCGTGGCCATACCATGGGGTCTGAAGCGCGCGGCTGAATATTCGGAAGCAGAATGCGATGTGGTCATTGAGCATGCGCCAGTAATTACCTTAGTAGATTCAACTAGGGTAGAGCTTCTTATGGATGCAGTGAAGCGCTTGGTGGAGACACAAATACGTGAGGCGGATGTGGTGCTGATTAACAAGGTGGATGCGGCCACAGAAGAGCAGATAGAGAAGTCCAGGCAATTGATCCGAAGCATAAATCCCACCGCGGAAATAATGTTGGCCTCAGGTAGAACCGGAAAAGGCTTGAAGGAAGTGGCGGATATAATTGAGAAGCGCATCTCCCCCCGCTATGACGAGGCTGTGGAAAAGGAGATGCTGCGCAAGCAGTACGGTGCCATGGAGGATTGAGGAGGTCGATTTATGAGCGCTGACGATGAGGATGATGAACTGCATCTGGAAATGCACCGAGCTGCTGATGAGCTAGGCAAGTACGCCGCGCGCCTCATGATAAGACGAGAGCAGGGTATATCGCCTCAGGCTGCCAAAGACTTCATGAGGGATCTTCTGGTGACAGTTACAAAAGAATGCTTCTCAGCTGGAGCCGATCTTATTGGCCACGTTAAAGCTTTCATGCATGCCGATGGGGGTACTCTCATGGGCAGCCTAGTGGATATGGAAGTGGGTGTACAGTTGACCTCTGGACTAGGTAAAAAAAATTTCAATGAGGCCGAGGTCACTTTGCATGTTATAGTGCATGGCATCTGGGATGATAAGGTGAAGGACGCGTCCCGCTTAGGCATCGAGAAGACCATCAGGAAGCATTCCATGGAGCTAGAAGTCCTGCAAGATTATTTCGATACGGAGAAGAGCATAGAGCACCATCTCAGGAAGTGAGGGGAGAACATGGATGGATATTGGGAAGCGATGAAGAGCAAAGGTTTCACCCCGAATACCATGAGGGCGGTGCGAAGCACTATTAAGTGTCCTCAATGCGGCTTCATATTTTCACTGACTTATGCCCGCACTTTCGCCTGCAGAGGATGTCCTCAGGCGGTTTTAAGTTGTCCTAAAGTTCGTTGTGCTAAGTGCGACGCCGAATTTCCTCTCAGATTCATGAATGAAGTGGGGGATGAATATAGAGAGAGATCTCTGGCCGAACACATGGGAACAGTGATTGAAGATTACTATAAGGAAAGGGGCATTAAGAAGACGCGATGAGGAACAACCCTTTCCCAGGGACAAAATCAATCCAAGGCCGATGCCATCAGGGCGGCGAAGCGCTGTGCCTCCTCATCACTAACGAGAGGGAAATCGAAAAGACAAGTGGCCTTACACGCGCCAACTTCCCTTTGCAGCACATCATCCAAAACCACTGATTTCTCAGCTTTCAAACCTATTCCTTCCAATATCCGATCGGCACATCTGTTGCGGCATCCGTTAACAGTAATAAGCTTCTTGGTATCTGCACCGCTCATACTAAGCATCAAGGGAGAAACCCCCAGGGAGCAGGCAGAGAATTGGATAACACGGGATGAATTCTTTTTGGCGAAAATTTCCACTGCTTTTTCTAGTATTAACCCCCTCTCTCCATTGGCTCCGCAAATGATTACCCCTTTCCTCACCCTTGTACCTCCTTCAAGAAAGAAAGGATGCGCTCCTCTGCTGATCTTATGCTTCGGTCCGAGACCATGGGATATTTATCAAGCACCACTACGCCTCTAGGCTTGATGCCGAATTTCATAAGCCCTTGGTTTCCACATCCACCTTCGCAGCCATCAACCACGATGGTGTTGGATGCATCTAGGGATCTTATCTCCTCCATCTGCTTCTCGTAGCCAGCCAGCGCAGGGCAAAGGGTGAAGACTCTTATATTATGATCTCTCGCCACGTTCCTTATCGCCGCGCGCAGCACCCTGGCCCCGGGACTATAGCCTCCGCAAATCACTACGTTCAACATGTTACACCTTGTACTCCACGTACTGTCTGGGTTTTCCGATGGCCGTTATATTCAGCTTGGTCTCTAGCCAGACATCTCCTCCCCACTCCTTTCCCATGGAGGCCCTCATAGCCGAATTCTCCACCACTACTTCCACAGAGTCCGCTCCCGCCTCCACAGCACGCTTCCTGACTATCTCTGAACCCTGCTCAGTGGCATATTTCACAGCTTCCGAGTATTTCTCGAATTCTCTTTTCTCCACCGGCGAATGCATTATGCAAGGTGGATCTTCCATCACACCCAAACCAGGCTTTGGCCGGATTAATATCTCTACCATCTCCATAATGCTCCCTGTTATGGCGCCAACCGCGTTCCCCACTTCCATGTGAGCGGGCAGTAGAAGCTCAGTCTGGAATTTCTCCGCCACGGAGGGAAGGTAAGCCTCTACTGGCGCCCCGATCCCGATGATCTTCTTGTTCAACTTGAGCTTGCAGGAATAATCGACACCACTCTCTCCAGTGACGAATTTTTTGAAGAAGTCCATGGTGGTTTCAGAAAGTTCTGTGCTGCCGGTTTCCTCGTATACCAATTTCTTTAATAGCTCCGTGGCTATCTTATCCTCCACCATGTGCTTCACGGTGGTGCAGAACTGTTGTTCCTCCATGTCCACTAATTTGCATTGTACTTCCACCCCTATGCGCGAAGGCTCAGGATCATATTCCACATAAGTTCCAAGGGTGTGAAGGATGTCCGTCGGGGTGAGCCCTATCCTCTGTATCACCCCCAGCTCCTCGAGGCGCTTTACGTTGAAGGAATAGGGATGGATGCCTGTCATGTCGCTAACTTCTTGGATGGTTCTCGGCTCTTGACGTACCAATTCTATGAATTTGGCCTCCTCATCACTGAAGCTGAATCCTTTGATCTCTTTGCTGAAAACGAAGAACTCAACGACTTGTTGCACGTTTTGCATATCGGTATGTGCTGCCTGAGGCCTAGGCCTAACGTCTCTGCATTTAATCAGCTTGCTCTTGATTAGTCCAGGCCACATCGATTCCGCTATGCACAGAGGAATGACTCTCAAAGGAGTGAGATGTATCTTACCATTATGGACCACAATACGACTGTCGCCCCCGATGCCAGAGGTGGAAATGTCCGCTGCTCTCACTCTCGTCCGCCAGCCCCCGATCATGGCCCCTTCAGGGTCTAACCTGGGCCTTCCGTTCCTCAATATGCCGATATCGGTGGTGGTACCTCCCACATCTATGACCACGGCGTCCGCTTCACCTGTCAGAAACCTAGCCCCTGTAAGGCTTGCTGCAGGTCCCGAAAGGATGGTCTCTACTGGCCTCTCTTTCGCCACCGCCTCACCCATAAGTGAGCCATCGCCTTTAACTATCATAAGAGGGGCAGAGATATTGTGCGCACTCAGCACCTTCTTCACTGAAAGCACCAAATCAGATATTATAGGAATGAGACGAGCATTGAGCACTGCAGTGAGTGTGCGCTCATGGAAGCCTAATTGGGAGGACAGTTCATGACCGCACACTACAGGCAAGTCCGTGCGCGACTTCACCATTTCCTTCAGTGCAATCTCGTGCTCGGGGTTCCTGACGCTGAGGTAGCAGGAGATGGCGAAGCCGTCGACCTTATCCTTGACCCTCTCTACGAAGGCCTCCGCCGCCTCCATATCCAGCGGCTCTGCCTCATCACCCATGAGGTTGTGCCCTCCAGAAATCTGGATGAGCTCGTTTACTGGAACGGATCTGTTAAATTCCTGTCCCGCGACTATGAGGGCAACACGGCAGCCCTTGCCCTCCACCACTGAGTTAGTGGCCAGGGTGGAGGATACCGATACCAGCTGGATCTGCTCGAACAATCTCTCATCCAGCTTCCCTATGGAATTCGATATACCGAGGGATAGATCGTTTCTTGTGGTCAAGGCTTTGGCCTTTGATAGAATCGTCCCTTTCTCCATGTCGATTACAGCTGAATCTGTGTATGTTCCACCGGTGTCGATACCTAATCCAAGGCTCAATTCCATGCCTCCAATCCTTTGCTTAGTCAATTAGCAAGAAGTTCTACCCTACACATCTTATCTATAGTTTAATACTTATGGTCAACATCCAATCTCTCGGGCGAGGCGTCATTGCCAGTTTCGAGCGCACGCCCTTGATCATAGGCTCCAATGAATGAAAATGTACATCCAAATTTTATATCAATCCGCCCGCGCTCCAGCCACTAATGTTCCTGCGCTTATTGGCGGTCTCTTCGATAATCTTGCCCAATGTGTCCTGACCAACTCTAACCACTTTAGGCAATTCATGTGGGAATATCTTTCGCATCTCCTTGAGCAGATATTCATGTACAAGTCCAGTTCCTTTGATGCCCTCAGGAGTCCACCGATCCAATAACGACATGACCCCATCCCGACCGGCGCGGTGGAATGCCTCTAACAATACAGATACCACTACAGAATTATGCGACACCACTGCGATCTCCGCTTCACGAAGGGTCCGCTCCTCAGCATTGAATGCCAAGGGCACTCCTCCCCCTCGCTTGACCAAGGCCAATGCTTGCGCATCTGAGATATCTGATCCAACATACATGGTATCTTCCATGCCAATGCCTGTCTTCTTGCAGACATCGACCAACGATGCGGCTTTCTCATCCCCTCCTAACACGCTAACTTCCTGAATAAGCTGATAAGAGGAAAGGTCACTTATCTCCTTCCAGAAAATCTCATCTAACCTAGAGATGGTGCGTTGATCGTGAGGTGAGAGGTCGCGCAGCGAACGGGCTCCCAAGGGGACTTGAGGCAAAGGCAGGTTTGAAATCTCATCTGCTATGTTCCTGAGAATCTGCGCCTCCCAATCGTCTATCCTCACATAATCAAGCGAAACCCTGGTGCAATAGACGTTGTCAAAAGGGAATCCAACTCTATCACATACGGCACTTACATGATGCTCATAGCTAGAACTCATCAAGAAGGGGGCCATAAGCTCTTGCGCAAAGCGCAGTGTCTTATCGGAGCCTGGGACAAGGATCAGTTTCTTACGGCAATGCTCTTGCATCCTCACATCAGTGAGACCATAAGCCTTAAGGAAAGGCAGAACGAGCCTGGCCACATCCCCCTGTCTCAAGCTTTGTCTTCGTACTAGATTAGATGATATATTGTCATACAGGGATAATATCGAATAGATTTTCCTCCCTTCTGGAATGAAAGCCTCGCATAATTCGAGCACATTGTTATTGAGGGAAACAGCTCCATCTAATGAACAAACGAACTGTCGTCCCTCATATAAGGAGAGCTCCTCGAAACCTTCGAAGTCCATGCATTTCACCTAAAGTTTTTCCAGCGCCCGGTTCACTACCATGGTTAGGTCTATCGGCTCTGCCAGGCTCAAACCATTGGCCACAGGCTTGCCGTTCACTATATCCAAATTCCCTTCTGCAAACATCTTAAGTGTATAAGTAACGAGCGGAGACCATCTAATGCGTTGCATTCTAACTATATGTTTATAGAGCTCTGTGGTCATCAGATTTTGCAGAGGTATCTGATCTAGTTTTCCATCTTTGGTTAGAGACTTCAATTCATTCCATTTCTCTTCATCCTTCGCCGTGTGGAGGGGGAACTCACAATATGTTAGGGGAATAATAGCGTCTTTCTTGCCCACGCATATTCTAGTCATCAACCCATGACTGCTGGCCTTTGAAGTCAATACCTGTCTCACTATCTCAGCCTCTTCCCCCCGAGGCCCCCATGGAAGGGAAGGATAAAGGGCGATGAGGTCGAAACGGGCGCAAGTATCCTCATCCAACTCCACGCGGTCAATGAAACCTAACTCGAAGGGCCTTCCGTAAATCATCTTGCGCAACCTCTTGCCGTAAACCATCCGCCACTCCTTGTCCTTGATATCCCTAATGACCGCTCCATCCCTCTGAGCGGAGAGCATCAAAATGGGAATCTTGAAAAATTGAGCCAGTTCTTCTATCCCTTTCCTAGCTGCTTCTGTCTCATGGTCATGAGCTTCGTCCATCTCCCAAGTACAAAAAATGAAAGATATCGTGGTGTCTAGTAAATCTCTTTCTAGCCCACGGAGTGCTCTCTCCAACAACTCTTTGCACATCATGTCTTGGCCGCTGGTGAACCACGCGATTCTGAAGGTCATGAAACAAACTCCTTGTAAATAGGGAACAACCTCGTTTATCAGGGCTGATTCTGAGGTGTAATATTCTGTTCTAAGATTCATATTCCTTGTTGCTAGAATAAGTGCTCTTTTACCACCCGCGCTTCTCCTCCTACCGTGCAGGATATGGTTTCTATGCCTAAGGCTTCTATACGGGAGCGCACCTCCTTCCCGTCCTCTAACCTAGAATTCACATACACAGTCGCACCAGTATCTATGGAGAAATACGCAGGCAACCCCTCCTGGCGCATCTTTTTTACCTCTAGGATGACCTTCACCGTTTCCGGTCTCCATAATATCAATTCATCTATCCCTGTCATGGTGATGCCGTGGAGAAGCAAGCTGTCGGTCTCGGCCAAGGAGCATATGCGGTCCAGGTCTCTTGCGAAAATTGCCCTTTCCATTTTATCCAATGCTTCTACGACGTATTCGAGCCGAGCCTTGAAGAAAGGAGAGCTTATCGCCTCTTTGTGCGCCGCATCCGTAAATTTATGAGCTGGTATCAGAGCACAAACCATGCTCATATCCAGTTCCTTCGGGCCGGCGAGCATGCGCGAGTATGAGTCCTCGTCACCTGTTCCAGCGTACCAACGCGAGAACCCACCCGTCACTGCTCTGGCAGCGGATCCCGCTCCTCTCCTAGCATATCTCGAGATCTCTTCCAAAGCCAATTTTAGACCCAAGGCGTCCGCGCAAGCTACTGCCAAGGCTGCGAATCCCGAGGCACTGGCGCCCAATCCGATGTTGGAGGGGAAGGAGTTGCTCGAGGCCATGAGGAATCCGCTGTCCTCTCCAGCCCTCTGGCGTAGGGGATTCACAACCGCTAGGATGCGCTCCATCTCCCTTAGGCTTACCGTTCTTCCGTCGATGCGAGCGCTATCTTCCTTATGCCCAAATTCTATGGTGGTCAAACTATGTATAGGCGCAGTGCAAACCGAGATGGAATCATGATAAGGAATACGAAGCCTCTCGTCCTTTAACCCATGATATTTTATCAAGCCCTGAATAGGATAGGCGATGGCGGAAGACTTCATTTTCTCATCTCATATATCGAATATGACGGTTACCGACGGCTCAAAGGGGTCCACCTTTAGCATATGATAGGTCACTGCTTTAACTTCGCGTCTCAGTACATGTCGGCTAGGGTCGAGTCTCTCTCCTTTGCACCTACATCGCAATTTAAAACCTTCTATATTAACCTGGAATTCTGAAAGCAGTAACTGCTTCGCATCATGCAGGTAGAGGAACTCGCTAAGGAAATTGAATAGAAGCGATTCCAAATCGTGACCTTCTACCTCGAACTCCCATGTTTCTCTAGGAACCACGGTGATAATATCTACCATCTGGTCGAAGAGAGCGTATGCAGCATTGGCGAAGCACTCCTCTAAGTTTTTACCCCGTGCCTTAATTAGCACATCCGCGGTATGCTCCAGGACCTCGTACTTCATCATGGTGATAATGAACGTTAAAGTAAATACGTGATTGCATCATCTGACCCGATTAAGGGACTCAATTTTTTCTGAATACGCGTTCCTTTACGAAAAAGCGCCTCTCCTGGATGTAAACTTTGTCAAATCTGGAAGAAAGTTTTTATTCGGTTCTTTAGGCATAGCTCCTCCCACTTTCAAAAAACGAGGATTACAGAGCTTGTCATCGAGTTCCTCCACAACTACGAACACTCGTAGCTAAGGCTATCGAGTGTCTGTGCCTACATTCTTACTCCGTTTAATTTGGATGTATAATCCTTTAGACGCAGAAAAATGCTATGAGTTCTTTGATCATTTAGGAATGCTACAACTTTTAAACTTCCTTTTCTTAAGCATTTTATGAAAGGCAAGAAAGACTATAAGGAAGGTTATTGTTGGAAGGAGAGAATGCGCATCCTTATAATCGGTTGCGGGTCGATAGGTAACGTCCTTGCACGAGCTGCCCAGGAAATGAAAGAAATCGACACCATATATTTCACGGATAAGAGCATGCAAAGGGCTGAAGCTCGATCTCGACAATATCCCAAAGGTCGATTCGCCATTTATGACGAGAAGGAGCTCTTGCGCATCATCGAGGAGGTGGATTTAGTTATAGAAGCAGCGAGCCAGGATGCCGCCAAAATGTTCGCCCCCATATGCTTAGAGAAGGGGCGGGACATCATGGTGATGTCTGTAGGGGCCTTCTATGACGACGACTTCAGGGAGCGTTGCTTCCGTCTGGCAAGCGAGAAGCGCGCCAGGCTTTTTATCCCCTCAGGCGCGGTGTGCGGCACGGACGGGCTTCGCTCAGCCCATGGCCGTATCGACGAAGTGCATCTTATAACCACAAAAGGTCCTAATGGCTTCAAGGATGTTCCATATCTCCAAGAGAAAAAAATCGATGTATCCAAACTCGAAGAGCCCAAGGTACTCTTCGAAGGAACAGCCCGGGAGGCAGTGCGTCTATTTCCTCGCAATGTGAATGTGGCAGCTACGGTGAGCTTAATGGGGGTGGGCTTCGACCGCACAAAGGTGACGATAATATGTGATCCTAGGGCTGAGGTCAACACTCATCGTCTCATCGCCAAAGGAGAGTTCGGCCAGCTCTGCTCTGAAATCCACAACGTACCATCGCCAGAGAATCCTGCCACTAGTTATTTGGCCGCCCTTTCCGCCATCTCCGCATTGAAGAGCATCGCCACCAACGTCTGGATAGGAGTGTGAGTGTTGGTTTGAGGCATCCTTTTAAGATTGGCCATGCCTTCCCTACTCTTGGTTAAAATGAGGGAAAGAGCGTTAAGGATATTCAGCCATGCACCACCCGGATTGGATGCCATCGTCCTAGCCAATGATGTCGAGCCCAACCTCGACCTCTCCTTCTTCTACGCTGTAGATGTGGAATCTGGCCTGTTCGAGCAATGTTATGTAATAATATGGCCAGATGGTTCGACTGACCTCTTCACCTCTGCTCTGGAGGAGACAAGCGCCCGTTCGTCGAGATCCAGATTGCACGTTTTTCAAAGCAAGGCCGAGAGATTGGAGATGCTGAAGGAAGCGCTAAGAGGAGCAAAGCGCATAGGAGTCAGCGGTGCCGGCCTCACTTTCAGGATGCTCAATGAGCTCAAGAGCGTGTGCGACGCTGAAATCGTGGATGTGTGGAAGGCTATCGAAGCTGCGAGATTAGTCAAGGATCAGAAGGAAATCGAGAGGTTAAGGCACGCATGTCGCATTGCTTCCCTGGTGGGTCAGGAGATTCCATCGATAATTACGGAAGGGATGAAAGAATATGAGGCCGCAGCGGAGGTCTCCTACCGCATGGTTCGCAGAGGTGCTGCTGCTACTGCCTTCCAGACCAATGCTTCTTTTGGGCCTAATTCTGCGGAGCCGCATCATTCTCCAACATCAGACCAGCTACGGGAGGGAGATGTAGCCCTCTTCGACTTCGGGGCCCTTTACAAGAGATATGGGTCAGATGTAACTCGTACTTTCTTCTTTGGCAGAGCTGATGAAGAGCAGAGGGAAATGTATCAAGTGGTTCTTGAAGCGCAATCAGCGGCTCTGAATATCATTCGCGAAGGGGTGAGTGCCAAGGAGGTCGATGCTGCGGCGAGGAAAGTTATAGATTCTTCTCGCTTCAAGAATTTAATGGTGCATTCAGTTGGTCATGGCATAGGCTTATCTGTGCATGATGGAGGTCGGCTCTCCCCTGAATCAGAACTTATCCTGAAAGAGAATATGGTATTCACGGTGGAGCCTGGCATTTACATCAAAGGCAAAGGTGGTGTGCGCATAGAGGATGATGTCATCGTGACCAAGGATGGATGCGAAATTTTGACCTTCTGTTCCAAGGAGCTGTTGGTGATCTGATGGAGGACATTTTGCAGAAAGCCGTGGATCGCATGCTCTCTGAAAAAGCAGAGTTCTGCGACGCAAGGTTTCAGACCTTGAGGCGGCTACAAATCAACATCGTGGATGGCGGCGTGCGCTCATTAACCGAGGACAACACGAGTGGAGTATGTCTCAGAGCGCGCAATCACGGCTCTTGGGGATATGCTTCAACTACATCGTTAGAACAAGGGGCAGTTCTGGAGGCAGCTAGCAAAGCAGCAAGCATTGCCCGATTGGGCAAGGCCAAGGGGAAAAGGATACCAGAACTCAAGGCTGTGCGGGGTCATTTCAGAGCTGAGGTGAAAATTAACCCCTCCTCCGTCCCATTGCACGAGAAATTGTCCTTGGCTAAGGATCTTTGCGAGGCTCAGAAAGTTGATAATAGAATCGTTAACACCAATTCCACCTATATCGAGAGCTATAAATCGAGTATGTTGCTGAACTCCTTCTCCACCTGCTTGAGATGGGAGGAGATGCGAGGTAGGCTAAGCTGTCTCAGTGTGGCCTCTGAAAGTGCTCGCACGGAAGTGTACTATGATATGCACGATGGGAGCGGGGGCTTCGAGATGTTCAAGCCATTGGACATAAACGAAATGGGAGCCCTTTGCGGGAGGGAAGCCGTAAAAATGCTATCCGCTAGGAAGTGCCCTTCGGGAGAGATGACCTGCATCAGCGATCCTATGATCTCTGGCTTGTTGGCGCATGAGGTTATGGGGCATGCTTCTGAAGCCGATGAGGTGGTTAAAGGAAGAAGCTTCCTCTCGGGGGTTGTTGGAAGAGAGGTCGCAAGCGATCTGGTGACGATGGTGGACGATGGCACTGTTCCAGGTGCCTATGGTTCCATTCCTTTTGATGATGAAGGAACGAAATCTTCGCGCACCACCATTATAGAAAAGGGTGTTTACAAAGGATATATCCACTCTCTGGAAACCGCAGCTGATCTGGGTGTGGCGGAAAGCGGGAATGGTAGAGCGCAGGATCCGCATCATCGGATATTCGTGCGCATGACGAATACTTTCTTTGAGGAGGGCGATTGGTCCCTCGAGGAGATGCTAGAAGGAGTAAAACTAGGGGTTTTAACCGATAAGGCCATAAGCGGAATGGAGGACCCCGTGGGTGGGGGTTTTGAAGCCAAGGCTTTGCGCGGCTTCCTTATCGAAAACGGCGAGATCAAGCACATGCTCAAGGGCTTCACGCTAACCGGCAAGGCTTTGGAGATTCTCAAGACCACCGATGCTGTATCTAAAGAGGTGCGTCTCGACGGAGGGACTTGTGGGAAAGGAGTGGAAGACTACGTACCCGTATCATCTGGGGGGCCTTATTGCCGGTCCCGGCTCATTCTCGGAGGTGGTTGAGACGTCCATCCAAGAGTTGGCCATGACCGCCTTGAAGATGGCTAAGAAAGAAGGAGCGGATCATGCTGAAGCCTATGTAACCAAAACGAGGTCCCTATCCGCGTACCTAGACAATTCCAGCGTGAAAAGCGTGGAAGAGAAGCATGACGCAGGCCTAGCTGTGAGGGTGATTAAGGATGGACGTGTGGGTCAATCCTCGACCTCATTCTCATCGCAAAAGCAGCTAGAAGCATGCGTGCGCAGGGCTATGCACGCGGCCTCTCTATTACCTCAGGACGCGGTGTTCAAAGGCTTTTCCTTCCCCGTCAAAGAACAGGTCAAGGTCCGCAATCGAGATCCCGCAGTGGCTTCCGTAACGCCCCAGCTCTTGACCGAATTAGCAGTGCAGCTGATAAGTTCAGTGCAAAGCGGAAATGGAGTGAAAGTTCCTACTGGTGTGATCAGAGCAGCGGATTTCCAATCCGTGGTTGCCAACACCAATGAGCTTATGGCGCATAGAGAGGCAACATTGTTGCATGTTTTGGTCACAGCTATGACGGAAGGGCCCTTCCCAGGAGAAGGGGTGGAGAAATTCCACTCACCCTGTCTGAAGGATTTGAACGTAGAATCACTGGGCTCATCTCTAAGAATCAAGGCCTTGGCTGCCTCCAAAGCGCAGGCTTTTCAAGGTCACTCCAAGGTCCAGGCAATAATCCCTCCTCACGAGCTCGCAGACATGCTTCAGGGCTCGGTGTGCTTCGCGCTGAGCGCTGAAAACGTCAACCGCAAACGAAGCCCCTTCTCTAGTCAAATGGAGCGCAAGGTAGCGTCCCGCTCCCTAACCCTGATAGATGACCCCTCGGACAAACGGGGCATGCTCTCGTCCCCATTTGACGATGAGGGTGTTCCAACGAAAAAGAGAATGTTGATAAAGGAAGGCATTCTGAAAGGTTTCCTATACGATCTGTATAACTCCTACCTCTCTCGCACCGCACCTACGGGAAACGGTCTCCGTCGTTCCGCCACCGAGACCATTGGCAGCTACCAGTTGCCAGTGAGCATAGGGCCGATATGTTTGGTTCTAAAGCCTGGTTCACATGATAGAGAGGATATGATAGCCGAGATGAAGCATGGTTTAGTGGTGGAAAAAGTGGCTTCGGCGGAGGTGCATCCTATAACTGGCGACTTTGGGCTAGAGATCCGCCTGGCACATCTGGTGGAGAATGGGGAGAGGAAGTGTTCTTTGAAACATTGCCTTCTTTCTGGTAATATGTTCCGCGCGCTGAACCAAATTGTTGAGGTGGGAAAGGATGCCACGGTATCTCAGAATGCCATTCTGCCTTCTGTCCTCTTCGACGATCTGGAACTGGTCGGTGGAGAATGAGTCACTCCTCCTCCACGAATCTCAGAGCGGCGGAATTGATGCAATAGCGCCTTCCACTGGGCGGAGGACCATCTTCGAAGACATGCCCTAAATGCCCTCCACAGGAAGCACAGACCACTTCCGTCCGCACCATACGGAAGGTTCTGTCCTCATGGTATTCCACAGCATCCGGTGCAATAGGTTGCACAAAGCTGGGCCAGCCTGTACCTGAATTGTATTTCGACTCTGAGGAGAATAGTTGATTGCCGCAGCCGGCACAGTAGTATTTTCCATGTCTTTTATTGTCAAAGTATTCATTACGGAAGGGAAGCTCTGTGCCTTTAAGACGCAAAACGCGATACTGTTCTTCAGTCAATTCCCTCTTCCACTCTTCCTCGCTCTTGATTACCTTTTCCCTCTTCATGTCTCTCCAGCTCTTTCTTAGAGCAGCCCGTATTTTAGGGTTGTTCTCTTCATTTCGCACGCAGATAATGAGGAGGCAAGCCTCAAGAACATAAAGTGGCAATGGGAAAGTGGTAGGATGAGCGCTCACGCTGAAGAGAAGGTTCTGTGTATGGGCCAGCCAAATGGCGGACCATATCCTATATTCGGTAGGTTAGAGCAGCCGCGCCCTACCTCAGTCCGGGCGCCTTTGTGCTTGGATCTGGCCACCATTGACTCCACGGAAAGATTTTCCCATGGAGCGGGAGGTGGTGGCATTGGCCTTGCCGTGGAGATGCATGTGTTCCTAAAGATAATACCAAATGATAAGTGGCAAGTGGAAGTAGTGCCGGATCTAGCGGTGGAGCATGTTTGTCGGAGCATTTGCAACCTCGTTGGCTTGGATAAGGCCTTTCGCATTACTACCCCTGAGGATGCCAGCGTGCCCTTCGATGCCAGCACAGAGATAATCGCCGCCGCTGCGGCAGGGGTAAATGCTTCACTGGGAAAGCCCTTCACGCAAAGGGAGCTGAGGCGCATAGTCTCTCATAACTTAGCTAATGAGAATTCTGGAGAACTCATTCTGGCTCCCGACAATGGTGTGCGGGTAGCGGGGAGTTTTTTTGGCGGTCTGGTGATAGTAACGGATGAGCTCGAGATCGCATGCCGCACGCCCCTTCCCGAAGAAGGCTTGATCCTATTGATTTATCCTGATGCTGCGGCCACTACATTGGACAGAGTGAAAATGATCCAAATGGACGAGAAAGATAGGGAGAAGAAAGCCCTGGAGGTTCTCATGAGGCTCATGCCCGCAGCGATTAAATCGGATATAGGAAAGATGGGTGATTCCATTTACCGACTGCAGTTGCTAGGGTCCAAAGTGGCGGAGATACGTCGTTTCGGCTCCGGCCAAGAAATCTATAGGTTGATGAGCATGCTCCGGGTCAAGGGCTGCAAAATAGTAGCTATGCATGGTGACACAGGCATAATCGCTACCTATCTTGATCAATCGATTATAGAAGATGTTCTAGAGCTAATCCAGGACTCGAAAATGGAAAAGATAATAACCAGGCCAGATAACAAAGGAATGAGGATCACGATCACAAAATGATCAAGCCCTTTCCAAAAAGATGCGTGTCCTATCTCCTAATTCCTTGAGAGGGGCGATGTCCGAAACCACTCTCCCCAGAGGGGTCACTGGGCTATAGGCTTCGGGCAAAGGTCCCTTGCTAACTGGGGTCGGTCCGAAGAAAATGCAGAAAGCCTCCCCCTCTGGCCAATACGCTATCTCTCCCACTTCCATAATCTTCTTGCCATTCTCCAATTTATGTTTCACCGGCACCGGGAAATATATCTCCTCCCCCCAAACGTTGATATATTCATCTATGGGGAGGACCTCATAAATCGCCCTGGAGGTCTCGGAATCGTTCAATTCCATGTATATGTCATGCTCTGGCGTTCTCATCACTATGCGCATCATATCACAAATTCTGCATTACTAGACTCTAACAAATTATTTTTTCTGCTTAACTCTTGGGGTTCAGGTCGAACGAAAAACGAAAAAGGCATTGACGCGTTTTCGCGCCTTCACAAATATAAAATCATCAAATATAAAAATCAGAGCGTAGGTAGTCAGATTCCCAATAAACAAATAAGAGTTTGGCTGTTTGACGTCCCCCCTCCTCATATGATAACCGAAGATTGTGGAATCATCGGCTCGATAATAAAAGATGCTAAAGGGTTTTTTATCATTCCGCCTTGATCAGCTGCGCTCGAAAAGGGCGCGGATCTCCTTCCCCACGGCTTCTATCTTGCTCTCTGCTTCCTCTTTCTCCATGGCCTGAAGCTTCTTCATCCCGCTTTGGGCATCGGCCAACCATTCCTCGGCGAACTTACCGGACTGTATGTCTTTAAGCATCCTTCTCATGGCCTTTCGCGTGTCCTCAGTGATGATGAGATCTCGCTTTGAAAGGCCTCCGAACTCTGCGGTATTCGATACTGAGGTCCACATCTTCATGAGCCCTCCCGATTGAATTAAATCGACGATGAGCTTGAGTTCGTGGAGGCATTCGAAATAGGCTATCTCAGGTTGATATCCATCCTCCACCAGTGTATCGAAACCCGCCTTTATCAGGGCAGTGACGCCGCCGCAGAGCACGGCTTGTTCTCCGAACAAATCGGAAGTGGCCTCTTCTCTGAAATTTGTTTCCAGCACACCTGCTTTTGTAGCGCCGATGCCTTTGGCAAGAGCCAAAGCGATCTTCTTGGCGTTGCCGGTATAATCCTGATGCACTGCGATCAGCGCTGGAACCCCAAAACCTTCCAGGAAGACCTCTCTCTCCCGAGGTCCAGGAGCCTTGGGTGCCATCATGATGACGTCGACATTTTTAGGAGGTTTCACCGTACCAAAAGTAATGCCGAAGCCATGTGCGAAATCTAGAGCCGCTCCTTCCTTCAGGTTAGGCTTGATATCCTTCTCGAAGACAGCTCCTTGGATTTCGTCTGGTATCAGTATCATGACCACATCTGCGCCCTTCACTGCTCGGGCCACCTCATCCACTTTCATGCCGTTCTTTTTCGCCTCTTCCCAGGACTTGCCTCCCTTTCTGAGTCCTACCACCACATCTAGACCAGAATCTCTTAGGCACATGCTCTGTGCTTTTCCTTGACTGCCGAATCCGATAACGGCTATTTTCTTTCCTTTCAGGACGTCCAGGTCGGCGTCGGCATCATGATATATTTTTGCCATCACATCACCTATTGAAATGGTTGTCGGCGACAGTTAGAAGCGAGCGCATATAATAGGCTTCGCTGATATCGCCTTCTCCTAATTACGAGCGGAGATTGTGTCGAAGGGAGCGATTTCAAAAAAAGAGCAGGGAGAGCATCATGGTCGGTGATGAAGAGCGAAAGAATCCTACCAGGTTTGTGATCATCGGAGGATATCTCGGGTCGGGCAAGACAGCGCTGGCCACGGCTGTGGCCAGAATCCTGTGGGATGGTCATGGCAAGTCTACGGCAATAGTGACTAACGATCAAGGAAACGTGTTGGTCGATACTCAATATGTGAAGGATGCTGGCTTCGATGTGGCTGAGGTTCTCGGAGGATGCTTTTGCTCCAAATTTCCCGAACTGGTGAAGAACGCGCGCACCTTGGTAAGCATGGGGCGTCCCGATGTTATAATAGCCGAGCCTATTGGCACTTCAACCAACATCCTTTCCTCAGTGGTCGCCCCTCTGCGGGCTATGTATCCTGATGAGTTCCAAGTCGCACCTCTGCTTGTTGTGCTGGATGGGGTTCGCGCCAAGGACCTTTTGGCCAGACCCTCAGGATTTGGCTTTGGCAGCGAGGCTCGGATCATACCGCTCAATCAGGTCCATGACGCTGAGGTGGTGTTGATTTCCAAGTGCGATCTGCTCACCCCCTCGGCGATAAGTGAGGTGGAAGTAAAGGTCAGGGAGGAAGTACCAGAAGCGGAAATAATACCCTATTCGGCAAGGTCTGGATTGAATCTTGACAGGATAGTTGCCTTAATACTTTCGGATCGAATGAGCCAAAAGAATCCCAAACCTGACGATCCAGCTCTCTTCTCCATGGAAAAAGCCTCGATGGGATGGCTGAATCTTTCAGGGGCCCTGGTTGCCGAGCGCCTGGACCTCTCCGCATTCATTACTTGTATTTTAAGAAAGGTGGCCGAAGCATTCCCCGCCCGCCTTACTGGCCACGTCAAGATATTCGTGGCATCGCCTAAGGTGGCGGTCAAAATGAGCTTGGTTGAAGGCGAGGTCCAGGTCGAAGGCCTTAAGGGAGGGCGATATCTAGAAGGTGAGGGCAAGCTAGTGATTAATGCTCGCGTCTCCGCCTCTCCTGAGAGCTTGAGGAAGGCATTCAAGGAAGCGGTTGATGAAGCCTGTGAGAAGCACTCCGTTCGACTAATGCAAATCGATGAGGCCTGCTTCAAACCTCGTCCAGATGCCCCTGACTTTATGTTTGGTGAGAAGCGCAGATAAGGGTATTATTCCAGACCTCAGAGGGATACCTGCTCATTTGCACGCCCAGTTGCATTTACCAGGAACGACATCAGTGCTCATCTTTCCCGCTGGCACCATAGGGAGCACATCCTCCTCTGGATCCACTATGATGTCAACCAGATAAGGTACCTGCGACCTCAGGCCTTTCTGGAAAGCTTCACGCAGCTCAGATGGCCTCTCCACACGTATCCCTTCAGCTCCGAAAGCCTCTGCTAATTTCACAAAATCTGGATTGGCGTGAAGGCTGGTGCCCGAGTATCTTTGTCCCCAGAATAGCTTCTGCCATTGCTTGACCATGCCTAACCATCCATTATCCATCACGCAGACCATAACGGGAAGATTCTCTTGCACCGCCGTGGCGAACTCATGGAATACCATCTGAATGCTCCCGTCTCCTGCAATATCGATCACCGGTCTCTCACGATAGGCTATCTTTGCCCCCAAGGACGCCGGGAAGCCGAAACCCATAGTTCCCATCCCCCCTGAGGTTATGAACTGGCGGGGATGACGCACCTTTAGGAAATGCGCCGCCCACATCTGATTCTGTCCTACCTCTGTGGTGATTATGGTATCATCGGTGATGACTTTCCCAAGCTCGTAAATCGCCTTCTGGGGCTTAATGGGAGTTGATTCATCATCGATACGGCAAACGCATTTGGCCTTGAATTCCTGGACTCGCTTTGACCAGGGTGTGTCATGCTTTCCCTTTCCTAGCCCTTTTATTATCAATTGTAGAGCCTTTTTCGCATCCCCCACTAAACGCACCTTGGTGCGAGGGTTCTTCCCCGCTTCTATGGGGTCGATATCCACATGAATGATTTTTGTAGTGAGGGGGATTTCATTGGCATGAGGTATGGTCCGATCGGAGAACCTAGTTCCTACTGCCAAGATGAGATCGGCCTCCAGCAGGCATTTCCTCGAGCACTCCCTTCCATGCATGCCTAATATGCCTGTGGATAAGGGGTGCTCTTCAGGAATTATCCCCTTACCCATTACTGTGGTTATAACTGGCATAAGCATCAGCTCTGCCAACTTCACCACCTCGGGGCTAGCGTTAGACCATATAGCTCCACCTCCCACTAACATGACTGGTCTCTCGGCATTCATGAGCATGCGGATGGCTTCCAGGATCTGAGACAGATCCTCTGACGGAGCCGGAATAGGATAGGACTGGTCTAATAGCTCATCCGGTACATTCCCGTTCGAGACATCTACCGGCAGGTCCACATGAACAGGGCCCATGCGGCCGGTCCGGGCTATATTCATCCCCCTCTTTATCGCCTCTGGAATCTGTTTAGGGTCCAGTACTCTAAAGTTGTGCTTGGTGATGGGCATCATCAGGCTGAAGGTATCTGCCTCCTGGAACCCAGCAGTGCCGATAAGATGTGTTGCAACTTGACCTGTCAGTACGAGCATGGGGCTGGAATCAGCATACGCTGTTGCCACACCAGTCACCAGATTGGTCGACCCAGGACCGGAGGTGGCTATGCAGACGCCTGTTCGTCCCGTGGCCCTTGCATATCCATCTGCCATATGAGCCGCGCATTGCTCGTGTCGCACCAGAACATGATGTATACTCGAATTCAAGAGGTCATCGTAGATGGGTATTACCACTCCACCAGGATACCCAAACATTACCTCCACGCCCTCCCTTTCCAACAGCGTCAGCACAGCCTTCGAGCCCTTCAAAAGCACTCCTCCTTTCTTCCAACAATCTTTGAGGACACCCTTTAAAAAAAAGAGTGCCCTCTAACACAGAACAACAATCACCGTGCCAAGCAAAGTTTGTGGCGCAACAGAGCACGTGATATTGGTTCGCACGGTTTTCTGACATGCGAGACATTATATATAACATTTCGTAGCTACGTTTCACAATCCTCGGTGGGCATCCATTATTAGTCCATCGGGGATTGAGGATTATTTACATTTAGGATAAGGAAAATAAGCATCCTAGGCACAAGCTCATCAAATCTTATTATCAGGCATTCGATTGTGGTATGAGCTCATGACCGTAAAGGACATATTTCAAAAAGCTTCGAAAAGCAGACTATTGAGCACACCCCATGTCAGTAAGGTGTGGGAATTAATACAGGACAACTCGCTTTTCACCAAATCACCTGATCATCTGCAACAAATGCGACGACAACTCACTCGCGAAAGCTTATTGTTTTTCAAGCAACGCTCTGATTATTACGCCCAATTATTCGAACGCCTGGATATAGATCCCAAGAGTGCAGGAGTGGAAGATCTGGCTAGATTAGCCATCCCTTCAGATGTACTGCGAGGCGAGGGCCACAAGTCATTCCTAATACCGGATGTGGAGCCTGAAGGCGAGAGCTTCTCCTCCTCCGGCACCACCGGGCGTTCGCCCGTGAAGCTGTACCGATCCCCCTTGGATCTGGCTATAATGGTCAAAGCCAATGCATTCCTTTTCGAATATGTCTATGGGGATGTGCTGGAAGAAGGAAAAGGCATCGCCCTCTTCATGGCTGCACCTGAGTTGAGGCACAGGTTGAGTTTTGTCGCTTTTGTTGAGCTCGCGCTTGAGTCCAAAGGAATAGAATTGATATATGGGATGGACCTCGAAGAAGGCGTTGAAGGGGATAGGCCTTGGCAGAAGTTGACTCCTAACACAAAACGCATCATGCGCTTCTTGAAGAGCAAAGAGGAGCCCAAGCTCTTTTTCACCGCCCCTGCGGGCGTATACCTATTGGCCAAGAAGATGCAGGATATGAGCTGGTCCAAATACATATTGCAAAAATTGGCCACTGGCTCTCCCCCCTTGCGGCTGGGCAAAGGTGGAGTGGTGGTGACTGGTGGAGGTACGAAAGGCTTCGCCGACCTTCCTCCTTATGATGATATCGTGAGAATAGCCAGGAAGCAAATAACCGCACGCACCAAAAAGGGAGAGGTTAGAGCCGCTCCTTTCATGGATGTCTTAGGAATGACAGAGACCCTTACCGCGCTCATCGATCATTATGGTATCATGGAGAAGGTACCGTATCCATTGGCGGAAGTCTTTCTTGTCGATCCGCGCACTTTCGAGCCGTTGCAGGGGGAAAATGAAGAGGGCGTACTTTGCATCTTCAATCCCTTCACCACCTCTTGGTTGGAATGCTTCTACCCTGGTGATATAATGTCATCCAAGCCCTCCGACCGCTACTATGGTAAAGAGTTCATGTTCCAGAGGAGATTAACAATAAAAGAGGGATGGGAACTGCAGCGCGCCTGTGGAGGCTCGCTCGAGGAGATGATACGGGGGCGGAGGCAGGGAGCATGATCGAGCCACTTTATCTCGGAGGTGAGATCGCCGTCGTGGAGAGGGACTTGGCGGGAGAGAAGGTGAAGGAGATCTCAGAGGAAGGCATAGCCCAACTGCTCAAGGAAGGTAGAGAACTGCAGCGCGAGCTCTGCGACCTGCCTCTGGAGGAGAGGCTGGGAGTGGTACAAAATCTGGCTGAGATTTGGAGAGAACGTCTTGCAGCAGGAGAGCTCGCTGGCTTGAAGCTTGATTTGCAGAGAAATACAGGCTACCCTTCCAGACTTATCGACATGGAGATGTCTCTGGTAGCTAAAGCCTTGGACATTGAGGAAATCAAAAGAAACCTTGCATCATCATTGATTGGGGGCAAGGAATCCTTGTACTCTTTTGCTGAGGTGACCAAGGGTGAGTATATAAGAAACATGCCTGCTGGACCTGCACTGATTATAGCATCAGGGAACTCTATAATCCCGACTTTGATACCAACAGTTATCTCTTTGGTGACAGGTAACTTTACCTTCCTTAAGCCTTCCATAACCAACTATAACGCGGTGACCGAGATTTTCTCAGGCTTAAGAGAATTGATGTCTAAGTCGCCTGCTGCCCGGCTCATGGCGCGGTCTTTATGCGTGAGCTATTTGGGCCACGACTCTCCAGGGCTAAAAACCGCTCTGACCTCATCGCCTTTTGGTGTCGTCAATTATTGGGGAGGGGAGCCGGGAAGGAGCGTTGTGGCCGCACAGGTGGCGCAGAATCCTTGGCATCCTAAGCTCTTTTTCAACGGCCCTCTGACCGGAGTGGCGTTGATTGGTAAAGGGGCAGATAGTGAAGATGTAGCCAGGGGCTTGGCCATGAACATGGTCATCTATGAGCAGCAGTTATGCTCCTCTCCCACCATCGCTGCTTATCTGGGCGAATATAATGATGCTCTGGCCTTTGCCGAGCGGGTAGGCACTCATCTCGATGCTATAGGATCAACCTTTAATACGGAGGTCTCAAACGACGCTCTATTCGTCACTCATAGCGCTCGCAAGATTCTCGCCCTGAAAGGATCAAAAGTTTTGGCGTCAAGGAGAACCGATAATCCTTGGACTTTAGCCATTTCCCCTTCTAGAAGCAATCTGGATGAAGTGATGCGCTCCTTTCCTTCGTTCAACATCCATGGACGCCGGCGTTTCTTGGAGTTCGTAGTGTTAAAAGACATGATCCAGGCGTTAGATTTAATCTCTAGCATTCCGGGAATGAAAGCGTATACAGGAATAGATAAAGTGCAGACCGTAGGCATGGCCCTTCCTGAAAGCATGAGAAGGGAAGCATTGCGTCTTCTCCCATCGTCAGGCGCATATCGCTTCGTTCCTATAGAGGATATGTTCATGCGCTCCGCCGTCGAACCTTACGACGGTATGCCTTTGGCGGCATTGTTCACCTATGCTGTATACGAGCGCGCTCGTCCCATACCTCTGGAGGTTGGCTTTTGAGAATCCTGGTGACAGGCGCCACTGGCTTTCTTGGCGGTCATTTGGTGGAAGGGCTGTTACAGCAAGGGCATCAACCTGTAGCAATGGCCAGGAAAAGGAGCGACACTTCTCTCCTGCAAGGATTGGGAGTGGAAGTGAGGAACGCTGATCTCACGGATCCAAGCTCGCTCCGAGATGCCGTGCATGGAATGGAGGCGGTGATGCATCTTGCGGCATATTATACATTCAGCGGGAAGAAGGAATTGTATCAGTCTATCAATGTCGAGGGCACGAAGGCTTTGCTGCAAGCCATGTTAAAGGAAGGAGTGGGCAAGATCGTCTACTGCTCCTCCACTGAGGCCATGGGGCCTACTCCTCAAGGTATTGCCGATGAGAATTTTGAGTGCCATCCTGTTTATGAGTATGGAAGGTCGAAGCTAAGGGCAGAGGAAGCTGTCCGGCACTACGGGGAAAAAGGAATAGAATATGTGATATTGCGGCCTTCAGGAATATATGGGCCGCGCAATGTAGAGGACGTTTCCTTTTGGTTCATCACCACCTTCGCTAATTCATTTTTATCCCGGTTCATCGTCGGGGATGGAAAAAAGGTGTTGCAGTTCGTGCACGTGAAGGATGTCGTGCAAGCATTTCTTCGCGCCCTGGATAGGTTTGAAGATGTTAAGGGCAATACGTATATAATATCAGGCTCACGCGCTTATTCCTATGAAGAGATCTATGCTTTGATGGCGAAGACATTCAACAAGGAGCCGCCACGCTGGCATATACCAGTGGCTTTAGCCAAGACTATGGTGGCCCCAGTACAACTATTCAATAGGTTGAGAGGTAAAGATAATTTCATCTGGCGGGTACAGACGATGGATACCTTCAAAGTGGATCGTAATTATAGCATCGATAAGGCTAGGAGAGAGCTAGGATACGAGCCGCAACATCCCCTGCCTGACGGTCTCCGAGAAACTGTTGAATGGTATCGTCAGCATGGATATATCGAATAAGAGCTTCTCGATCGATCCTATTCGATTTTTTCATATTCTAGGGAGGGGAATCTCAGAACGTCTAAAAATCAAGCTAAAAGGCGTTGTTTGGCGAATACGACTTGCACTTTCCCACGTCCTTAGCTAGAACATTCAAAAAATAAGTTCGGTAATTAGAGGGTCCGTGCTCGAGCCGTGTCATGACGTCTCTCCGCGCCATCATAACCTAAGTAAGAGTGGTATTCTGCTAAACATTCGTGATCCGGGTCTGGGAGAATCTCTTATCCACCATACTCATAAGAGGGGGATGTTAATTTGCAAACTGGTCGAGTTTTGTAACTCCTAATTTTTGTGACTCCCAATTACAGTCTATCTTGTCGACATATGAAATGATTTAATTTTGGCTCCTTCTTAGGGGAGGAGGCTGTAAAAATGTCGAGTCACGAATATTCTATCGGTTATAGAATCAGAAATGTCCTGAGGATAGCCTACGCCGTACCATTTGTCCTGGCCTCCATCACTGGTGTGGCTTACGCTCTGACAGTAACTCAGGAATGGACGCTTGCCATCCTCATCCCCTTGGATGTGTTCGTCCTGGCGCTTTTCGTCAATCTTTCTAACGATTACTTCGATTATCGAAGTGGCGCGGACAAAGCACGCTTTGAAATCATGGAAGCGGCCATGGCCGATCCTGCCAACAAGGCATTGAGGGAGAAGATTTTCTGGCAGGGGAACTCATTCGAACGTGGACTTATTACAGAAAGCGCTGGCCTGAAATTAATTATAATACTGGCAGCCCTCGCCATCATCCTTTCCATCCCTATAATTTTCTCTGCCGGGTGGCTGGTAGTACTGCTGGGCTTGGCTGCCTTCTTTCTCGCGTTCTTCTATACCGCTCCACCATTGAATTTGGGAGCCAGGGGTTTGGGTGAGGTGGACGTTTTCATCTCTTTCATCATGATCTCCTTTTTTAGCTATTATGTAATCGTGCAAAAGTTCGCACTATTGCCTTTGCTGATCGCCATAACCGTAGGTCTCAATACCATGAACATGCGCATAATGGACGAGATGTCAGGATTGGAGGCGCATCAGCGTGAGGGGGAGAAGGATCTAGTGGTGAGATTTGGAGTGGATGGGGCAGCCAACATCATGGTAGGCCTGATGATCCTAATGTACATCATATGCGCCCTTCTCTGCCTTTTTGACATCGCCTTTGCAGTTTTATTCTTGACTCTTCCTATCGCCATCAGAGCCCAGAGGAAATTGCGGGATAAATCGGACATCCACAGGGTCATGAGGCCAGTGCTCGATGTGCTCAAGGTAGCAATTTTGCACTCCATCCTCGTGGTCATTGCTTTGAGTATGCGAACCGTCTTGACATATCTGTGATGGCGCTGATGCTCCCTCGAGTTATAAGGCGGTACTCGCGTACCGCATCGAAGCCACACTTTTTGCACGAAGGCGTATTTTGCATGGGGCATCCTTGATAATGGGAGCAATCGGGCAGCACGAAGGCCGACACCCAATGAGGACAAAGGGCAGAGAAATCCTCCTTCAACAGATCCTGCAAAGAGCTTCTGGTGTTTAGTATGGGATACCCTTCCTTTTTCAATTTAATCGCTTCCTCTATGACCTTCCTCTTATCCTCAAGTTCCAAAACCATGTCATAAGGAGGAGGGGTAACGAAATTGATCATCAAGCCGCGTATGTGATCATGCTCCTTGACGATTTGAGCAGTGGAACGTAGAGCATGCTTATTCTGCTGCATGATGGTCATATTAGCAAAGACGTTCGGATGCGATATATGCTTGAGGTTGCACATGAGTCTCTGATAAACTCCTTTGCCTCGGATGGAATCGTGAATCTCTTCTGGACCGTCCAAGCTGACGGATATAACATCGCTGGATTCGAAGAAGCGGTTGGTTCCATTAGTGGTGTATCCCACCACGAAATAGCCTATCTTATGTCCTGCATCGATGAGATGACCAAGATCTTTATCCCCCCATCTCCACAGAGTTGGTTCTCCGCCTTCGAAGAACAGCACCCTCGCTCCTCTCTCATAGAAAAGTCGCATCTCTCTCACAGCGTCATCCCAGCTGATCTCACTGGGTGAAGGGATCTGTTCAGCGTTGCCTGAGATGGCGCAATGTTTGCATCTCAGGTTGCAATTGAAATTGATTATCATGGTGTTGACCAGAGGCCTCTTATCCCCTACCTTAGATCTTATAAACCAACTTGCGTAATAGCCTAGCTGGCCTAATGCGAAGAACTTGGTCATCAGGGGCGGAAGGGAATAGGGTTATTAAAGCATGCTCAAAGGAGGCCCCATAGCGCTTTAATGAGATACAATGCGATAGGCATCTTGGCCTGCTCAGCCAAATTTATTAAAGAAGGATTTAAACCATTATACTTTCCGCTATGCCGTGGGATTGGAAAAGGGACTTAAAGGACCTATTCATGACTCCATCCGATGTAGTGGTGGAGGTGAAGGTTCCTCCGCTGCAGTACCTAACAGTGCAGGGCCAAGGCGACTTTTTAGGGAGCGGTGTTTTTCGGGTCAGCGCGGAAGCGCTTCTTGCGCTCTCAAGAATCATCAGAGCAAAGGTGAGAGAGCTGGACCCTTCAAAGGATTTCAGGGTGGGGCCTCTACAAGCTTTCCTTTGGAACAAGAAACGAGATAGTATATGGCCTCATGCAAGGGATGACTGGGCATGGAAAGCTATGGTCATGCAGCCGTCATTCGTCGATCAGGCCTGTTTAGAGGATGCCATAGCGCAAGTCAGAAAAAAAATTTCCAATCCTTTGGTCGAGGAAGCGGTATTGGAGACCATCGAAGAGGGAAGGAGTGTGCAAATACTTTATAAAGGGCCTTATGAAAAAAGGAAAGAGAAAATCGAAATGTTATGTAAATGCATCAAAGACAAAGGGAGTTTGCCATCTCAAGGTCATCATGAGATATATCTCAGGTATCCCGGGAATGCGTCTGGGAAAGGAACTATGACGATTTTAAGAGTCGCGTTTCAATGAAACAGTCTCGGAGACGATGTTTCGTCTCACTTTTTGATAACATATAAATATTGTTATAGGGAATTAAACTTCCAATCTATTATAAAAAGGATTTAGGAGGAAAGCGCTATGGCTACACCATTAAGAATTCAAATATTGGAGACTACGGCAGCTTTGATGACAGCGGCGTTCGGTCTATTGGCAGCCTTGGCATGGAACCAAGCAATCAAGTGGGCTGTCGATCAGGTCTTGACCGCCGACCCCGGGATAGGCTATTTTGTGTATGCGATCCTTGTAACTATAATCGCGGTCGTTGCCACGTTGTTGATTGCAAGAGCACTGGGAAAGGCGAAAGCAGCTTTGGCCAAAGAAGAGAAGAAGTAAAAGCTGCGCCTAATCTTAGCAATTTTTTATCATCTCCATTTTTTTTATTTACCTCATTTTGCTATTTCGAATACCTCACTCGTTTTAAGATTCAATGGACCGCAAGTGAGATAACCATCTGCGCCTTCTACCAGTATGGGTAAGGAAGATGACCAAGGTCAAGGTTGGCATCAATGGGTATGGCACTATTGGAAAAAGGGCCGCTTTCGCCATCCAGCGCATGGATGACATGGAAGTGGTAGGAGTGACTAAGACAAAGCCCAGCTATGAGGCCAGATTAGCCATTAAAGAAGGGCTGCCGCTATACGCCGCTTCACCGGAGAATATTCCCGATTTCGAAAAGGAGGATATCAAGATCGCAGGAACGTTGAGCGATCTCCTTCCCAAATGCGACATCATCGTAGACGCGACCCCAGGCGGAGTAGGGGAAACCTACAAGCCCATTTACGAGAAGGCAGGTGTTAAGGCTATTTTCCAGGGAGGGGAGGATCACGGAGTAGCTGGTATAAGCTTCAACGCCTTCGCCAATTATCATGAGGCCTGGGGGGCGCAATTCGTCAGGGTGGTTAGCTGCAACACCACTGGCCTAGTTCGTACCCTGTATCCTCTGGATAGAGTCTTCGGAGTGGAGAGGTGCTTCGCTGCTCTAGTCCGCAGGGGAGCCGACCCTGGAGACAAGAAAGGATTCGCCCTCAACGCTATTGAGCCCGCATTAAAATTGCCCACCCATCACGGCCCAGATGTCCAGACCATCATGCCATGGCTGAACATCAGGACCATGGCAGTGGTCACTCCCACCACCATGATGCATGTCCATTGCGTTACCTGCGACCTGAAGAAGAAGGCCACGGAGAACGAGGTTTTGAGCGTATGGGACAACGTGCCCCGCATCAGGTTCGTGAGCGGAAAGCACGGAATAAAATCTTCAGCCCAGGTGATGGAGCTGGCCCGCGACTTGGGCCGGCCAAGAGGGGATTTCATGGAAATAATCGTCTGGCAGGACGGAGTGAAGATGGAGGGTCACACTTTGTATTATTATCAAGCTATACACCAGGAGAGCGATATCGTTCCTGAGATAATTGACTGTATTCGCTCAATGATGAAACTGGAGGCCGATCCCATGCGCTCCATTCGCAAGACGGACAAAGCCATGGGCATCAGCAAATGATGCAGGAGGGCATTCGCTCCTCCGATATGTGCCTATAACTATAGCCAGAAAAAGATATCTAACCATCAGGAAATCACTTAAGCATCAGAAGGTGAGAGGATGACCGAGTTCAATACGATGGATGATTTCGATTTCAGGGGCAAGAGTGTTCTCCTTCGCGTGGATATCAATTGCCCCTTACACAAGGATACTTTGGAGATAGAGGATGATAATCGGATACAGCAGATCCTTCCGACCCTGAAAGAGCTCATCCACAAAGGGGCGAAGGTCGCCATAATCGCGCATCAGGGTCGCCCAGGGGATTGGGATTTCATACCCTTAGAAAAGCATGCTAAATCGCTTTCGAAGCTATTGGGTAGAGAAGTAAGGTATGTGGACGATCTTCTGGGTCACACTGCGCTTGAGGCCATACGTTCCATGTCTCAAGGCGATGTGATCATGCTCAAGAACGTGCGCGAGCTGCCTTATGAGCAGGAAAAGAAAAGCATGGAGGAGCATGCCAAGACGGAGCTGGTGACGACCCTCTCCCCCTTGTTCGACATATACGTCAACGACGCCTTCGGGGCCTCGCATCGCTCGCATTGCTCCTTGGTGGGATTTCCCGCTGTTCTGCCCTCAGCAGCGGGACGCTTGATGGAGAAGGAACTCAAAGCGCTAGGCCAGGTATTCAATAATCCAGCGCGTCCCAGCGTTTTCATCCTAGGCGGTGCGAAGTTCGGCGAGTCAGTAAAAGTGGTGGAAAGGCTATTGAGCAAGAGGATAGCCGATTGGGTGATCCTTGTGGGAGTCACTGGGAATGCGTTCCTAAAGGCAAGGGGTGTAAGGTTAGGCACCCCCAGTGAGCAATTCTTGGCCAAAGAGATGAACCCGGAAGATTTGGAGGCAGCGAAGAAATTGCTGCGGGAGAGAGGGGAGAAGATCCTTCTGCCTCATGATGTTGCCATCGAGGTAGACTGCAGGCGGCGGGATATACTGGTAGGGGATCTACCGCAGGAGTATCCAGTCCTGGATATAGGTAGATCCAGCATAGAGAAATTCTCTAGGGTTATCGCTGGAGCGGGCACCGTGTTCATGAGCGGTCCTGCCGGCATGTTCGAGAAAGAGCCTTTTGCCCTGGGCACAAAGGATCTTATGCTGGCCGCTACACATTCCAAGGCCTTCACCGTCATAGGGGGTGGGCATACCGCTGCGGCGGCAGAGAAATTCGGCCTCTTCCACAAGTTCTCCTATGTGAGCACGGGGGGAGGAGCCTTGGAGACCTACCTTCTAGGCAAGCCTTTGCCTGTAGTGGAGGCGCTCAAAGCGGCGAAAGAGCGAAAATGTCCAGCTAAATAATCGCTTAGCCTAACACCCTGCGCATGCGCTCCAGGGCTTCTTCGATGCGCTGAGAGCTCTGCGTTAGCGCCATGCGCACGAACCCTTCTCCATTTTCCCCGAATCCGATTCCAGGCGTTACCACCACCCCTGCCTCATTCAAAAGGCGGTCCGCGAACTTCATGCTGCTCCCTTCAACTCTGAACCAGAGGTAGAAAGTGCCTTTGGGAGGTTCTATCTGGAATCCAAGGGAGCGCAGCCCCTTGACCATAATATTCCGCCTCTCCTCGAATATCTTTATGTTGTCTCGGACCATCTGCGGCTTCTCCCTTCCTTTGTATTGCGAGAGAGCGAAGGCAGCAGCTTTCTGGATGAACTTGGGCGCTCCTGAGTCTACCTGCGATTTCACCTTTTTTAGGCCAGCGATGAGATTGGCATCCCCAACTGCATATCCTATTCTGTATCCTGTCATGTTGAAGGTCTTTGAAAGAGAGCCGAACTCGATGACCCCCTCGTCTCCGACCTCGAGTATGCTGGGCGCGGAGTAATCACCGAAGGTGAGTTCGGAGTAAGCGTTGTCGTAGACCATTATGGTCTCCGTCTGCAGACACCATTGGTAGAGGCCTAAAAGGTATTCTTTGTCCACGCAAGCACCAGTAGGATTGTTAGGGTAGTTTATGTATAACATCTTGGCCGTGCGGTCCAGGATGCCTGGGGAATCCTCGATCTGGAAATTATGCTCAGGGGACAACGGAACCCTGATCGGGATGGCATCGCACAAAGCCGTGGCGCCTTGTGCGTACACGGGATAGGCGGGGTCGGGGCAAAGGACTTTCTCGCCTGGATTGACAAAGGCTCTGGCGATGTTAGCTAGACCTTCCTTGCTGCCCAGCAGAATGCATACCTGCCCACGCGGGTCGACATCTACACCGAAGCGCTTCTTGTAGAAGTCAGCCACCGCCTCCCTTATCTCCGGCTCTCCCGCGGAGGAGGGATAATTGTGGTTCTCAGGGTCTAACACCTGCTTGCGCAGCTCCTCCACGATGGGAGCTGGAGTAGGCAGATCGGGATCACCTATGCCAAAATCGATCACATCTATTCCATGTGCTTTCTTCAGCCTCACCTTCTCCTCGATCTCTGCAAAAAGATAGGGGGGTATCCTATTTACGCGATTGGCGAATTGGAAAGGCATGCTCTCAGACCTCGAACTCTCCAGTATAGACCAGTTCTGCAGGGCCTCTCATGGTTACGGAGGATAGATCTTCCCCTACTTTAATCCAGAGGCTTCCTCCCGGGAGCCTGACCTCCACATCCTTTTCGAATGGGACATCTCCTCTCAAGGCCGCCACCGCTACCGTGGCGCAAGCCCCCGTGCCACAGGCCAAGGTCCAGCCTGCACCGCGCTCATAAACGCGCAGGTTTATTGCACCTTCGCTCAGTTGAGCGAACTCCACATTGGTCCTTTTAGGGAAGAGGGGATGTCTCTCGATCTTAGGGCCTAGAGAGTTCATCTCCTCCTCACTGAATCTTTGAAAGGTCACGAAGTGAGGATTCCCCATGCTCACTGCCGTACCCTTTATCCTCCACTTCTCCACCTCTAGCTCTCGCTCCACGAAACGCCCCTCGCACATCATTGGTATCTTGGCGCAGTCGAGTTCTGGAGCTCCCATGCCCACCGTGACCTCTCTCACCTTGCCATCCACGGTCCTGCATTCCACCTCTTTGATGCCAGCCAGGGTGTCGATTTTCATCTTGACCTTAGGGACCAAGCCTTGATCGAACAGGTGCTTGGCCACACAGCGTATGCCATTGCCGCACATCTCCGCCTCGCTCCCGTCCGAATTCAGGATCTTCATGAATGCGTCGCCCCGAGGGCTGCGCATGAGGTAAAGTATTCCGTCAGCACCTATTCCGAACCTGCGGTCGCACCAGCGCACAGCGAAAGACGGATCTTTTGGAGCCTGGTCATCAAAGTCCTCTAAGAGGATGAAATCGTTGCCCAGGCCCTGATACTTAAAGAATCTCAGATCATCAGCCTCGTGGGAATGCGCTCCAGGCGCAGAAGGTCATCTATGCTCTCTGCTTCCCTGATAATGGAGGCCGAACCGTCCTTCACCAAGATCTCCCTGGGACGACCGCGCATATTGTAGTTAGAGGACATGGTGAAGCCATAAGCACCAGCATCATACACGGCAATGATATCTCCTTCCTGCACCCGAGGCAGCTTGCGGTCCTTGGCCAGGAAGTCCCCGCTCTCGCAGATGGGTCCTACGATGTCGTAAGTGAACTCCTCGGGCTGGCAGAACTTGTTCGCCACCGCCACATGGTGATAAGAGCCATAGAAAGCAGGTCTGATCAAAGTATTGAAGCCAGCATCCACTCCGCAGAATCTCTTCTCACCTGTCTCTTTGATATCGACCACCCGCGTGAGAAGTATGGTGGTATCCGCCACGATGTAGCGGCCAGGCTCTATGGCAAGCATCTTGGCCGAACAGCGTCCCTTTATTCTAGATGTTACTTCGCGCGCGTAGGCTTCGACATCCATGGGCTTGTCCTCGGGGCGATAGGGGATGCCTATACCACCTCCTATGTCCAATACCTCCAGCTTTAGTCCCAGGCGCGATTCTACCTCATTCATGATGCCCACTAACACTTCTGTCACCTCTGCAAAGGGGGCGACATCCTGCACTCCTGCACCGATATGAGCGTGCAGGCCAAAGGGCATAAAGCCAAGCTCTAGTGCTCGATCATAAGCGTGCACGATCAGTTCCTTGGGGATGCCGAACTTGCTGCTTTTCGCTCCAGTTATGACATGTGAATGGTGGCCGGCACCCACCTGTGGATTAACGCGAATAGATATCTTCACATCTGTGGAGATGCGCGCTAAGCGTTCCAGCTCGGACAGCGAATCTATATTGACGCTCACTCCTCTGGCCACGACCTGTTTGAGCTCCTTATCGCTGACATTGACTCCGGTGTAGAGAATTCTCTGCGGAGGGAATCCTGCCCTCAGGCAGGCCTCTATCTCACCTATGCTCACCGCATCGATATAGCTGCCCTCCTGCTCTAAAATGCGCAGGATGGCCAGCGCGGTGTTGGCTTTGCAAGCGTAGTGAACTCTGACGGGCATATAGGGCTTGAAGGCGTCCCTTATCCTGCGATAGTTCTCCCTCAAAGCGTTCTCATCCGTGACATATATGGGCGTCCCGAAGGTCTCCGCCAGATCCATAGCCTTGAGGCCACCGATAATTAAATGACCTCCATCATTCTGGAAATTTCGCATATCAACCACCTATGAATTTATCGTGAATGCCCCTGACAACCTCGTTAGCCTTATCGCTGGGGACAACGAAGTTGAGAGAGACATCCGATGCCCCTTCAGATATCATTTCGATGTTGGCATCAAGCTCCTGCGCCACCTTGAATATTCTCGCTGCGGCGCCTGTTTGATTTATAAGATCGTCTCCGACGGCGCATATCAGGGACACGCCCTCTTTCACCGTCACCTTCTCAACCTCACCGTCCCCGTACCGCCGCAACCTCTCACAGATGCTGCGCGCCGTCTGACTGGGAACGGCGAAGGCAAGGGTGGAGAGTGAAGTAGATATGGCATACACAGTGGACCCGTCATCCGAGACGGTGGCCAAGAGATGCATGACCAGGCTAGGGTTGTAGACGATCTCTGAGGAATAAACCTTTATGATGGCCAGATCGCCCTTAGACGCCACGCTCTTCAAAAGCCTGCCCTCCTTTTTCCTGCTCTCGCCGATGCATGTGCCAGGGGCTGAGGGATTAAAGGTGTTTTTCACCTTTACGATGATCTTCTTCCTTCTTGCTGGTTCGATGCAACGGGGATGCAGCACCTTGGCCCCAAAATATGCCAGCTCCGCTGCTTCGCCGTAATCCATCTCCTCTATCCTGCGCGCGGTAGGTACCACTCTAGGATCTGCGGTCATGAATCCATCCACATCGGTCCAGATCTCAATGGCATCCGCATCAAGCGCGTAGCCCACCACTGAGCCGGAGTAATCCGATCCTCCTCGGCCAAAGGTTATAGGGCGGCCATCGCTGTCGCAACCATAATAACCAGTTATTATCGGCACTTTGCCTCGCTCGATCAAAGGCTTGACGGTGCTCCTGAAATTGCGTGCCGTGGCCTCAAGATTAGCCATGCCGTTGCCTGGCGGACCCTGGGCAACTATTCCCGCCTCTTCTGAGGTAAGGGCTACTGCATCCACGCCCGCGCTTCGCAGGAGGGAAGCCACCATCACGGATGAGAGTCTCTCCCCCCATGAGGAGATGGTATCCCGCAGCATTGCTTGGTTGGAGGGCTCTTGATAGCGCTCAAGTGATTGCCTGAGTGCCCCTATGCGCACCCTGAGCTTCGTCTCTAATTCCATCAGCTCTGCCTCTGGCATCAAGGCCTTGACCGCTGAGGTGTGCTTCCAAAGAAGTTCCTCGTAGAATGCTTCACTGGCCGGTCTGCCCTCTTTCATTATCGCGATGAGCTGGTTCGTGACCCCAGACATGGCAGAGACCACCAGGGCCTTGTCGGCCCTCTCCTCTTTGACTATCGAAATGAGGTTGCGCAAGGCCCGTTCAGAGCCCACGCTGGTACCCCCGAACTTCATGGCCTTGATCACAGTCCCAGCACCTCTGCCATGCTATGCACTTTGCCATCACGTCGGGCTGATACCCACCGTATGGCGGCAATGCATCCCTCAGCGAAGGCCTCTCGGGAATGGGCACGATGAGTCAGCTCAATCCTCTCCTTATTGCCAGCGAATATGATGGTGTGCTCTCCCACCACATCACCAGCCCTCACCGCATGCACCCCGATCTCCCTCCCTCGTGGCCCTACATTGCCCTGGCGGCCATATACTATGTTATCAATGCCAGTCACCTCTGAGGCGATTTGGGCAGCGCGCATGGCCGTGCCTGAGGGGGCGTCCTTCTTTTTGTCGTGATGAGTCTCGATTATCTCGATATCGTAGTTCTCCAATACCGCGGCCAATATGCCGCACATTTTCCAGAACACATTCACTCCCACGGAGAAGTTAGGGGTGACCACGGCCGAGACGTTATTCTCCTGAACGGAAGCCTCAAAAGCTCTAAGGACATCCTCACCAAGCCCTGTTGTGCCCACCACGCAATTAACTCCTAGAGGAGGGGCCCTCGTCAAATTCTTGGCCGCAGCGGAGGCTGAGGTCACATCAACATAGACATCTGCTTGTCTCAGGACCTTTTCCATATCTGAGGATGGGTGAGTGAACACACCAGGAGCAAGCTCCTTGCCCACATGGCCTCCGCTATCCGACACCACGCCTCCTACCAATTGCATGTCTTCCTGTTGCTTCACCAGCTCGCATATCATGGATCCCAGCCTTCCAGAGGCGCCTCCTACTACCACTTTTATCATTCTACCACCTTCTTTCAAGGAGAGCCCAGAACTACCACCTTATTTGATCAGGCCAAGTGCCACCATCGTTCTGCGTAGGATCTCCTGATTGGCAGGCTCCATATCACAGAGGGGGAGACGGAAGGAGCCTGCTGGTTTCCCCATCATCCTGAGGGCGGTCTTGACGGGGATGGGATTGGTCTCGATGAACAGATGATTGAACAGCGGCAGAAGCCTGAAATGCTCCTTCCTGGCCTCGTCCCATTCACCGTTTAGGGCGTGTCGGACCATGGAGCTTACCCGATCAG
The DNA here is from genome assembly GCA_038740345.1 of Methanomassiliicoccales archaeon. Lineage (NCBI taxonomy): Archaea > Methanobacteriati > Thermoplasmatota > Thermoplasmata > Methanomassiliicoccales > Methanomassiliicoccales archaeon. The sequence goes on along the minus strand of JAVYMA010000013.1, from coordinate 5,066 downwards.
GTATGATGTTCGAGGCCACGGATATGACTCCTTTTCCCCCTAAGGCCATTATGGGGAAGGTGAGGGCATCGTCCCCTGACATCACTGAGAATCCTTTAGGAGCCTTTTCCAGGATGGCCATTATCTGAGCCATATTCCCACTGGCTTCCTTTATCCCCACGATATTGGGGGTCTCGGCCAACTTCAGCACTGTGGGCGGATTTATATTCCCTGCCGTACGACCAGGGACATTATAGACGATTATAGGGATGTCCACGGCCTTGGCTATGGCTTCATAGTGCTTTATGAGCCCAGTTTGCGTGGGCTTGTTGTAATAAGGCGATATAGAAAGGATGCCATGCACTCCTAGGTCCATGGCTCCCTTGGATAGGTGTATGGCCTCGCTGGTGGAGTTGCTACCCGCTCCAGCTATGACCTTGGCCCTCTTGACCGATTCCATGACTATGCGGATGACCTGAAGATGCTCGGCATGCGAAAGCGTCGCTGACTCCCCGGTGGTCCCCACGGGCACAATGTAATCTATGCCATTGCTCTCCTGGAAAGCCACCAGCTCCTTCAGCCCTTCTGCATCGATCTCACCATTGGCCTTAAAGGGGGTTACAATAGCAGTCGCTGTCCCTTGTATCATTCGCTCACCCCATAATGCTCTTTGAGTATCAATCTAGTACGCGTGGACTGGACATTTTCGAAATGGCGGATGCGCTCGATGATGTCATTGAGCTGTGGTGAGGAGGTGACATCGATGATGGCCACGATATCCTCTTCGCCTGTCACCTCGAATACCTCGGAGACCCCATCGAACTTAGCTATCTGCTTAGCGACATCGGAGGTGTTCACGTTAACGTCTATCTTGACCTCGATTATGGCCTTGACATTCTTACTACTTGTCTTGATAGTGAAGCTTTGTATAATGCCCTCCTCGAAGAGCTTTCTCACTCGACTTCTTACGGTGCCCTCGGACACCTTGAGCTCATCGGCGATCTCAACGAACGGCTTCCTTGCGTCTTTCTTGAGGATCTCCACGATGCGCTCATCCAATTGGTCTAACACGGTGAAACCTCCTACTATTTTTTCTGTAATTTTTCGTATGATTTTCTACGATAACAGAGGAAGCTTACTTAATACTTCCTAGAAATTGCAATCGAATATGACGTTTTTCCTCAAATATTCAAGATATCAATCTCCACTCGCGCTCGAGATGTACGCGGATTTGAGGAATTCCTGCCAGCGGCGCTCATCATCTACTTTGCTCATCAGGACCTTGGCCTTCAATGCCGCCTCCGAGCCTCTTGCGTTGCGTATATCCTCTACCGCTCTCAATATGCCGCATATCTCGTCCAGCAGGATATGGGCATGGCCCTTGGTCAAGCCACTCTCGGTCCGAAGCTCCTCCTCCAGCATTCGCGCCTTTCGCTCCAAAGCACTCGCCAATTGAAGAGCAGATTGTATCTCTTGTGGGGAAGGGGAAGGATTGGTGAGGTAGCGAAAGACCACCTCCCTTAAAGGTATGCGCTCTCCTCCCACCATTTCCTCTTCAGGAATGAACTTTCCCACCCAGTAGAGGGCGGAATGGATCCTCTCAAGGATTCTCTTCCGGTCTTCTGGGCTCAAGGGATTAGGGTCATAATCCCATTTATCTTGTTCCTTCATGATCATTTATAAGGGAAGGATCTCAACGGTCCATGACCCAATATGGTCCCTCCCATGGACCTGGCACGGATTACACCGCGCAAAGGCACCCCATCGATCTCGTTCTGGCTGCTCTTGTTGACGATGACCACCATCAAAACCGGCGTCCCGCCCGCGGCCCTAATATCTTTGATGGCTTCCTGAGCAGTTGCTCCTGTGGACATGACATCGTCCACGATGACCACCTTCTTGCCTTCCACCGAGGCATAATTCCCGCTGATAGCACCTCCTGCTTTCCCCCTCTCCACTGGCGGCTTGTAGATTGCCAGCTCCGCGTCCAACATCTCGGATATATAGGCAGCGAAGGCCACGCCATTCACGGCGATACCTAAAACCACATCCACATCCTGCTCGCGCTTCTCCAGCTCTTCGATAATGATGTCCGTCAGGATCTCGCTCATCATGGCTATGCGCGAACCGAATACGCCCACCGTCCTCCAGCCTATCTTGATATCGCTAGGAGGAAGTGTACCATCCATACCTTCCTCGAGCAGGTAACGAACCGTATCTATAGAAACATGGAGCTCATCGCCGATCTCGCGCTCGTTCAAGCCACGCTCCTTATACTCACGGGCCTTCCTGGCCAATTCCTTGACATCCACCATGCTTTTCCACCAGGTGAGCAATCAGGAGCGGCAATAATTAATGTTTGCGTAGCTTGAAGGTAGAGATTCAGGCGCGCATCTTCCCAAGCGAAGGTTTGCAATTTTTAGCTTCTATCGCAGACTATCACTGATAACGGCTGAGAGAGCGGATCAGGTGCCAGAGTGTCTTATTTACCTGCGCCTGGACTCCATTCTCCTCCCCCTTCCGCACAAGCTCACCCGTGATCTCTTCGATCTCCGTGCGCCGCCTCTTCTCCACATCCTGCAGCATACTGGATCGATTCTCTGCCGTCTTGCGCAAAATATCAAGCGCCAAAGCAAAAGGATCCTTATCTCCTAGATCCCTGCCGCAGGCCTTGGCAATGGCCTCTCCTTCTCGGCATACGGCATGGCAAAGTTCTCGCAGATCCTCATCCTGGAGCAACTTACCATTTTTGCAACGCACTATGGCTGTGAGCGGATTGATGGCGGAATTGACGATGGCCTTGATCCAAACCTCTCTCATTATGTCATCTGAGACGAAGGCATCCATGCCTACCGAGGTGAAAATCTCCGCCACCTCTTCGGCCATGTTCCTCGGTGCCCGCAAAGTTCCGAAATAGGTATCGCCTTCTCCTGCATAGAACACCCGTCCATTCCCTGATTTCGTTGCCCCCAAGTTTGTCACTCCTATGACGGATTGCCATGGGTATGCCTTATCCAGGAGCGTAGGATTGGAAAGGCCGTTCTGCAGGGAGACGACTCTGGTAGCGGAGTTCACTATGGGCTTGATCTCCGCAAGTGCTTTAGCGGTATCATAAGCCTTTACCGTGATAAGCACCATATCGGCTTCAGGCACATCACTCACCCGCTCCGCTGTGCGAGGGACGACCACCGCCTCCACCATCCCAGTTATGACCAGACCGCTCTCCTCTATGGCCTTCATGTGAGCGGGTCTTCCTATCAGCGTGACATCATGCCTGCGCGTCAGCAATCCGCCCACCAAGCTGCCAAGAGAACCTGCACCAAACACGACTATCTTCATGCTCATACCCTCCTTTTCCTCTCCTCATTTGCCAATATATGTGCCTTCCTTAATGGCTCAGGTGGGCCTTTCAATATCAAGCGCCTCACCACTCCGCAAGCAGTATCGAGGGAGATCATATGTCCCACGGAAACGAAGGTAGGTCGCTGTGGATTTCCCACTCTTCTACCCTTTATGCATCCATTTATGACTACGTTTCCCCACTCATCTTGGATCTGGCCTGGGAGAAGGCTCTTGGCGGCGCCTATGGTAGGCACTCCCAAAATAACCCCTGCATGACACGCCACTCCGAAGCCTCTAGGATGCAGACGCCCATGTCCATCGATGAGATGCACACACTCCTTCTGGGGTTCCATCACCTTCTTCATCAATGGAAGCTCGCGGTATCCCAGAAATCCAGGTATGTAGGGGAATCGCACCTTGCCCCATGCCACCACCTCTTCCACGATCTTCCCTGTGCTAAATTCCACAGTAACTTTAGCTGCTACCGCCTCATCTTCTAGATAGGCCACGTCCACCCCTGCCGCGTAGAGGAACTCGCTGCTAGCATCCTCTTCCGAGACTAGCAGGCTCAGGCGCATCTGCTCCTCTCGCAAATGCTTCAAGAGGGGAGGGATTTCGAGCTCCTTGAAGCGCACCCGCTCCAGATCAACTACTCGCCCATCTCGCAAAATGACGCCCTCTTTCCTCAGCGCCTCGGCTTCAGGTGCGCGTCCATCCGCATACACTACCCTGTACCAGTGCGGGATCATTCTTCGCTCTGAAGCTAGGACCTCTCCTACCGCGCGTGCAGCGCTGAGGTCGCCTAGGGCTAAAGCGATATCTCCAAAGGTGCACACCTTCCCATGGGGGATCTTCTCTACGACCTTACAAATCAAATCGATTAGGTCCACCTCCTCAAAGGAGGTCCGTGATTTTCGCACCGTCCTCCCCCTTTGATATCTCTATGAAAGTAGGCTTTCCGCGGGCTGGCAGAGAGACGTTTAGCACCTTGACCTCTCGCCTTCCTCTCTCCAACTCGTCTAACTTCTTCTGTTTGGTGGATAAGGACGCTACCGATCGCCCCTTATGGGCATGCGCGTGCAATGCGAGATGTGGGAGAGTTTGCATAAGGACCCCTTCCAAGGATTTGGAGCCCATCTCTGGCCAGGCTGAAGGCCGTTCCCCTTCTAGGGTCGCATAGGTGGGCGGGTAATGAGTCAAAAGGATGAGTACTTCTGAGTCTTTTCTCTTCAAGAGCTCAGAAATCCGAGTAACTCTTTGTCGGTAAATCTCCCATACACCTGGCATGTTATTCCTCTGCCACCAGGTGGGCCGGTCCAGTACTCCGGTCGAGCCTACCACTCTGATCCTCATCCCATCCAACTCGAACTCTAACTCTTCCTCTTCTAAGAAGTGAACGTCGTATCTTGAGCGATACTCCTGATGAGAGTTCTCATATTCCTCATTGCCGAATACAGCTATCATCCGCGCCTCGGTCATGCTCTTAATATTCTGCAGAGCCAGGCCAAAAGAATCGATGTCATTCTTCCGTGTGATGTCCCCCGCTAACATCAAGAAGGAGCATTCGCTCATCTCCTTCCTAAATGCCTCTAGAATCTGCGTATTCTCCGGCCCGTGAAGGTCGCCAAAGGCGCATGCTAGCATACTGGTCTTCACTGCTGAGCGCATAAAAATCATTGTCGGTAGTACATCTATTTGCCTGATTTATGCTCACAGAAGAGGGAAATAGAGGCTATGACGAAGGC
>JAVYMA010000012.1 GCA_038740345.1 Methanomassiliicoccales archaeon | reverse complement strand
CAGCTGTCCACCATGTTGTCTATTATGGTCACTGGTACTGGGTTCCATCCTTCACTGTAGAACAGGATTCCTATGTATGCATCGCTTATCTCATTCTCCGCTATCAGGGCTGTTCCATAGGACGAGCCGAGGTAATAAACTCCGCTGATCCAATACTCCACATCTATGGCATAGCATTCGCCTTCCCAAGAATCGCCGCTGACTATGTTCCTGACCACGCTGACGTCAGCGTACAAACTTACCCATGGCGAACCATATTCTTCGGACGACCCATAACCATAGATGAATACGTAAATGCCCTCGTCAGAGGCCTGCTCAACGATATTGTCCTCGATTAGCACAACTGCCGTCAAGGAAGCTTCTGACTGGCCATAATAAGCCGACGCATCTTGCTCCACCATTATTGCATCGTAGGCGTACCACACCTCGTTCCGTAATATCTCGACATTAGTTGTTGCGGTGGCTTTTGGCATGTCCCTGATTCTGAGGTAGGATGTGACTGCTTGTATGGAGCTACTTACGTAAATGCCATAGTTTCCATTGGCATAGACCACGTTGTCCGTTACCGAGTAATCCACATTCAACGAGCTCTCAGACTGCCCCCAGCCCGATTGTATCGATGCTTCGAGGTCCATAGCATAACCATAAGAATTTGAGTACCCAGTATCTAGCACATTGTCATGCACGTCGAACCTTCCCTCTAACGTCGCAGAGGCGCTAGTGAACACGCCATAATAGTCTTCCAAGGCAAAGTTATCAGCATAGGCAATGATACCATTTCCACCACACTTTATCTCATTGCCACTTATGTCCATGGCGAAGCTCAGATCCGAGGTCGCGCTCACTTCTTGTTCATAGGGTGGGAAGTAGTGCGAGAAGGAGGCTGAGGATTTAGCCTGTGCTTGAACACCTACGCTAAAGGCCCGGATGTCATTCTCTTGCACGTTGAAGACCACGTTTGAAGAGGTTGATCCCCATGAATTCACAAGCGAGGTTTCGGAATAAAGCGAGACGCCATTTCCCACATACCATACGCGGTTGTCTTTCACATTAGCTACGACATCGCAAGTTCCTGAGACGATTCCCTCTTCGATGGGCTGGTACACCTGGACCATCAGACCGTATCCAGCTGTGCCATAACCGAAAACCACCTCATTATTCAGGTATTCAGCGTTGACCTGTAATCCAACTGATGCACTTGTATCCTGACCAGTCTTGCGCTGATTGATCATCGATGCGATGCCATAGCTGAACGGCACGTAATAGTCTCTGATCTCATTGTCCTGCGCGAGGACGTTGAGAGAGGATGTAATCCCTCCCGCGCCAACGCTCCTTATTTGCACTTGAGTTCCGATGGCTCCATGTCCATAGATGGCTCCGTCTTTCAGCGTGTTGTTTACCGCGCGGACTTCAAACGATGCTATGGTGTTCTCTTCCGTGCTTGTGCTAAGCTCCACATAGGAATAGAGCTGGGCGGGGTCGATGCTCCACAATGGAGGCGCTATAGTACTAGCCATCATTAACCATGGATCCAGATTGCCTTCGATGTTGTTGTTCTCGAACATTGTGCTCACTGAAAGATTCCACGAGGCCAATGGCGTGTCTAACCAGGTCATGGTGTAGAATGGCCCGGCATGCACTCCGACGTTGTCCATCACTTTCTTTGTGACGGAAAGCTCGAACGACCCCTCAGCACCTGAAGCATCGGATACCATAGCTGCGCATCTGCCGACCTGTTCGAAATAGGAGTTCGTTATCACCATGTTGCTTGATCCACCGTTGATCGGTGCATCCCACATAATGATGGCGAACCCTACTATGTAATAGAAATTGAGATCGGTCAATTCTACATCCATAGTTCCGTTATAATCTACCAGCGACAACGCTGCCCATGGCTCATACATCCCACCGATGTAGCTGAACGAGTTGTCGCTTATATTCACGTTCAGAATGCCATCATAGCATTCGAAGAGCATACCGCCAGTCATGAAGTAGCTGACACTGCTATCCTTCACTGTGGCAGTCACGTTTCCAAGGGCTTGCACCCAGGAACCGTAGCCATAGGAAGCCCTTCCCATGGTGAAGTAGATGCTCTTCCATTCATTGAAGAATACATCATGGCTGAATGGGCCGTATGTCCAATCCCTGATGTCCCAATATCCTCCGCCATTGAAGTTGATACCATATGCATAACTGGGATGGCTGACGTCTTTGGTCTCCATCATCGCATAGCGGATCTCCACGTCGCCGTTCTGGAACAGCCATATCTGGAACACGTTCTTAAGTGGCTCATATCCTGTCTGCCATACGTACCAGTGGAAGATGATTGCTCCCTCCACTTTCTTGTAGCCAATGCCGGGATACTCGTGGTTGTTCCAGTATGGGTTTTGGGCCGCGGCGATCATGTTGGGAACGCCCCATCCAAAGTCGGGGTAAGTAACGTTCACATTTGTTACGCCAAAGCCTATCCAGCCATAGCGGGACATGGTAACTCTAGTATAGTAGACTCCATTGAACTCGAAGGGCCAATCGAGATCCACAGTGAGCCAGGAGTTGGTGGTCCACACATCGGGATCTATCATCACATATCTGGCTTCAGACTCGCTGGGCAGGAAGAATTGTGCATTGTCCGCTGAGGAACCATCGAATACGTCCCGGAGATAGCTCACCACCACATCGTGATCCGCCCAGAGTGTGACCGAGCCATAGGATTGGCCTAAGAACTGCGAGTCTACTATGGTGGCGAATATGTCATTCGAGCTCAAAGCCCATATTCCATACCCACCTAGCTCAAAGCTCGCGTTATTCACACTGATGTACACATCTCCCGCCAAGGTGTTGAGATAGAAGCCATAGTAGTTCTCGGTCAAAATAGACTCACTGCATTCCACGACCACATCATCGCGGTCCGCCTCAGCGAATAGACCGATAAACTCGTTTCCACTGAACTCCACCCTCGACAGGCTTACGCTTATTCCACCCTCTTGAGAGTGTATCTCCAAACCGATGTTGTTGTCGATAAAGGCCGTGTCAACGGCAATCACTGTCACCGCCCCAGCAGCCTCGAGATACATTCCCACATCATCTGAAGACGAGATGACGGAGGGATCTATGGCCACATCAATCAGTCCATTAGCGGCCACTGCGTTCAATCCATCTTCGCCTGAGTTGGCGATTTCGAGATCAGTTATGTCGAGCATTATGTTGCCCATGACCGAGAGCATCAGCACGCCATTGACGGCCGAGTCGTTGACGTTTACTCCCACCATGGTTATGGTGAGATCGCCCATCGCCTGTATAACCAAACCATTCCCTAAGTACGAATGATCGACCAGGACGTCTTGGAATGTCGCTTGGACACTGCCATCATAAGCATAGATCAGCATTCCGTTGTTCGTAGTTTCCATCACCGAGGTCTCTGTCATTTCCATTATGACGTCGCCAATCAAGGAAACTATCTGTATGCCATTGTTCGCACCGCTTATGGTTAGACCGTTCGCCACCAAGGACACGGACTCATTGGCAACGATGTTGACGCCATAGCCATTATATCCTGGCCATCCTTCATATAGAGCGAAGCTCACATCGCTAAGCTCTGCAGTCACCGCGCCATTCGGAGCTTCTAGCCACAACATGTCAGTGCTAAACCACCAAATGCCAGGATAATATTCAATCTCCATGTACCTGACGATGTCGCTACCGATGAGATCGATGCTTCCTTCGTCAGATATGAGATAAATACCGCCATGCATGTTGGTCTCTACACCTTCGAATGTAGCAGCTATATCTCCTCCAGCCCTTCCATCAAAGGCTCTTACATAATTGACATTGTTGGTGAAGTCTAAAATTCCTAGGACTGGACCCCAGAAGACATTGTTCAGGACCTTGAAGTCAGAGACGTCGATGTTCAGAGTGCCAGGTGCAGACAGATAAACGCCTGTGATCACATTATAGATGCTCACGTCCGAGGCGGTGAAGCTCATATCCCCATTGGCGCTGGAGGCAAAAACGCCAGCCCAGCTGAAGTTGCTCCACACGTTGGTCAAAGTTATAGTCACCGTCTGGTTGGCAGAGATGTACAGCATGCTGTTGTCCGCCGAGCCTAAGTTCCACCAATAGAGATAGTCAGTCGTGTCGAACTGCATCTGTACATTCTCCATATTCGCGGTCACTGCACCCTCGAGCGTCCATAGATACACTCCTACAAGGGTGGTCTCCTCTCCCGTGACACGCCCATTCTTCCAGGAGAAATCTATGTCGCCAACCATCGAGTTGATCACGACGCAATAAACAGTATCATTCATGTCCACATCGAGCAAGGTTAGAGTCACATCACCTTCTGAAGTGATTGACACCCCATATTGCGAGTGATTAATGAGGGTGGGATCAATCCTGGCATTCACCCCTCCCTCAGCAAAAACATAGAATGCGTAAAAGACGTTTTCTATTATTGCATCACTAACATCGAATACCACATTTCCATTGGTCTCGACTCCTAGACCATAGAATAGGCCTGATGCATAATACCTTGTCGCGGTGATGGTGGCTGTGGTATTTACGTCGCAATAGACGCTTGACGTTCCAAATGCGCCTGTGACTGAAACATCAGTAAGAACAATATTCGCCCCGGCTTCAAAGGAACGGATTAAGACGCCATTATCAACAATACCTGTAATGTTGACTCTGGTCATAACCACGTTCACGCCACCAAATGCATTCAATACATCTACGGCTTGATACGGATTGGATATATCCGTTCCCACAATGTTTATAGTGGCCGTATGATTGGACTGGACTGATATCGGCACATCCACATTTTCGAAAATGCAGTTGGTTACGCTAACAATTGCGCCTTCCTCCCAAGCCCAAGCCACTAGACCATATTCAGTGATGTTATCAAAGGTGACTCCAGATACGGCTATGTTCACTCCTCCTTCAGGTGCGTAGCCGAAGGCTCCATAAGTGGCGTTCCTGATTACCATATTTGTGAGTTGAATGGTCGATTTACCGCCAATTCCATAGGCTATGGCAGCTGCTCCATAACTTGTACCTGCACCCTCGACATTGCCAAGCGTTACTCCATTCATGGAAACTACGGCATTGCCCACCACACACTCAGCCACCGCTCCTATTTGAGCATAGTAGAATGATGCCCCTCCAGAGATACTTACAGAAGAATTCCAATAGGCAACTGACCAGGCACCACCAAACATTCCTGCTGTCGGGGAAGTAAACACGCCTCCTACAATACTTAAGGAAGCATTACCCCACGGAGAGAATACATAAACCCCAACACCTTCTACATTAAATGCTCCACAATTAGTTAACGAGACAACAGCGTTGCCATTGTCCGCAATGAATTTGTAACCGTCACCACCAATGCCATTTAACACAAAACCCTGTAACGCAACATTTAGATTGCCGGTGGTTCTGACAAAGGTAACAGCGTCGCCAGCATTGTTATTTATTGTTCCGCTAAAGGGGCTGACCGTTGTGTCCTCAATAACAATACCATCTTGGGCATAGCTCATTTCAAAATATGTCATTCTTGAACCAGATGGGCCCTTGAGTAGAATTCCATCCCAAAACCCTGGGGTGGGAGTCACGCCCGACATTCTTACAGGGCTACCCTGAGTACCATTCACATACAGATAACCCTCAATCGTGAGACTTGAACCAGATGTAAAGTTTACATATACACCAGGTTCAATTGACAACCTGACTCCCGATACAACAGTAATATCTCCACTGATAATGTAATCATCAGCTGTTGTAAGCGTTGTATCAGTCGTTATATCAGTGTTGATGACTATCGTCGCGCTCGCATTGCTGGTGTTAAGCAAGAGCACCAGCGCAAAAGCGAATACGAGCAGCGCGATGTAGAGCAAAGCTCTCTTTCCTAGAACGCGACCCAAAGGTAGACCGCGGACATTAACGTTTGCCATATCCATATCTCGCCACCTCGAGAAGAGGTACAATTATTTCCTCCTGAAGCTAAGTGTTTTAATTCTTGAGGGGTTTATTGAATTGCCTATTACTTAAATCTTCTTCCAGCGCATTAAAAAAAAGAGTGTTTCGAGCGCTCATGAAACATATATCCTGGCTATGGGTTGATTGATATTTAGTTAAATTTTGTATAAAAATGAACCTAGCCCCCGAGAGGAATGTATTATCATTTGACGATATCATTTTGCGAAATGAGCTATAATTGCCAAGAGAACCATTTTTGTAAAATATTGAGGGCTCCTAACTAATTCTGCAATTGGGAGATGAAATGGGTAAAGATTAAGTCTGGATTCCCATTATCAAATCTGTGCATAAAACCACTATAATCGATATGGGCACTGACGTGCTGGCAGAGAATCGACGACTTGCGGCTGAAAATCTTCGGCTTCTTCGTTCCAAGGGGATAAAATCCGTGGACGTGATGGGTTCTATAGGATCGGGAAAGACCGCTCTCATATTGAGAATGTCGCGCATATTGAGGGCCAGAGGTGTCAGAGTAGCCGCCATCGCAGGAGATGTCACAGGTGAGGATGATTATAGCCTTTTCAAGAAAGCGGGCGTGCCTTCTGTTAATTTGAATACCGGGAAGGAATGTCATCTAGACGCGCACTTAGTTGGTCACGCTCTGCAGGAGTTGAACTTAGAGGATCTGGATGTCCTTTTTATCGAGAATGTTGGAAATCTGGTATGTCCAGCCGACTTCCCCTTGGGAACGGAGGAAAGGATGGTTGTGATTTCACCAACAGAAGGGGATGACATGATCAACAAACACCCCATGATCTTCTTGGAAGCTGGGGTGGCAGTGTTGAATAAAATAGATCTCCTCCCGCATCTTGATTCAGATATTGAGAGATTGAAGAGGGACTATTCTAGGTTGAGAAAAGCCGGAAAGCTCTACCTAACGAGCGCCAAGACAGGGGAAGGGGTGGAGGAACTTCTGAAGGCATTGCATCTTATCTCGTGAGCCTATAACTTCAGTTCAAGAATTAATACTGGTTCGACGATTATCCTGCTGGTATGAGAATGAAAGTCCTGGCGATTGGTGGAGGAGGCAGGGAGCACGCTATAGTGAAAGCCTTGGCCAAATCAGATGTTGAAATATATTCTATTTTAAAGAATAAAAATCCTGGTATTATCAGGGCTTCTAAGGAATACGTTTTGTTAAACGAGACAGAGGTTGATTCCATCGTTAGATATGCCACATCTAAGGGAGTAGAGCTGGCCATCATAGGCCCGGAGTCTCCCCTTGAAGCAGGTGTGGTGGATGCCCTGGAGGAAAAAGGCGTGAGATGCGTTGGGCCCACTAGGTCAGCGTCTCGCATAGAGACTGGCAAGAGTTTTGCCCGCGCCCTTCTTGCCAATTATAAAATTCCTGGAAATCTTGCTTTTGCCGTCTTCTCATCATATGAAGAGGCTAAATCTTTCCTTGATAGCGTTGAGCATCAGGTTGTTGTGAAACCGGAGGGGTTGACGGGAGGAAAAGGGGTAAAGGTTGAGGGAGAGCACCTGAAAGACAGAGCAGAGGTCTTGGCATACATCAAGGAAGTGATCGAAAAAGGTGTAGGGGGAGGAAGGGTGGTAATCGAGGAGAAGGTCGAAGGTGAGGAGTTCAGCCTGCAGGCTTTCTCTGACGGCAAGCATATTATCCCTATGCCATTGGTGCAGGATCATAAGCGAGCTTTTGAAGGCGATAAAGGTCATAACACAGGGGGAATGGGCTCATACTCTGGCGAGGACCATCTGCTGCCTTTCGTAACCTCTTCAGAGAAGGAGAAGGCAGTAATGTCCATGCGTAAAACGATAGATGCGCTGGCTTCTGAAGGGACCCCATATAAGGGAATTCTTTACGGGCAATTCATGTTGACCGCTGAGGGGCCCAAGATAATTGAGTTCAACGCCCGTTTCGGTGACCCTGAGGCTATGAACGTCCTGCCTCTTCTCGAATCGGATTTCTTAGAAATCTGCCAGGGCATCGCTTTTGGAGACCTATCGAATAAGAAATGCCTGTTCAGGAAGGAAGCCACGGTATGCAAATACGTGGTTCCGATCGGTTATGGATTGAATGCCAAATCGGGTACCACAATAAAAGTAGACGAGGAGGGGATTAGGCGATGCGGGGCGGAACTGTTCTACGCGGCGGTCAACCAAGAGGATGGACGTCTGCTGACAACCTCTTCGAGAGCTGTAGCGGTGGTCGGCATTGATCGAAGCCTCGATGCTGCAGAAAGACAGTGCGAGAGGGCCCTGCGCTTCGTGTCAGGGGAGGAGGTCTACGTCCGCCATGATATTGGCAAGCATGAGGTGATTCAGAGGAAGATAGAGCGCATCCGATCCCTGAGGAAATAGTATTTATTCTTGAGTCAGTTTAGCCGTTTCATGAGTAACCTGGATGAGATAGCTAATCGTATCCAGAGCAAACTTGATGAGAAGGATACAGTTAGGGAGATAGCTATCAAGTCCTCGCGGGCAATCATTCGCCTCTCTGGAAGCGTGGTGCACAGCATACACAAGGGGGAGAATGCGGAGGAGATGATGTCGGAGGCCATGGATGAGTCGCAGAGGCTTAGAAGCCTCCTGCTTGACCATCCAGAGATTTTCAGCTCTGGGCTCGTATCAGATGCCATGCAGGAGTTGGCTGAGGCGGCCATACTGCTGTCCATAGTCAAAGGTGAGGATATGCCATCTCCCGAGGAACTGAACGTTCCCAGTACTGCCTATCTGTTAGGTCTCGCGGATTGCATAGGGGAATTGAGGAGATTCTGCCTTGAAGCCCTTAGAGAAGGTGACATAGAAGCGGCCTCACGTCATCTGGATATGATGGAGGAGTTCTTCCAGATAATAATGCGCTTTGATTATCCAGATGCATTAGTTGCCATCCGAAGGAAGCAGGATATAGCCCGTTCTCTTCTAGAAAAGACGAGAGGAGAGCTCGCCGTGGCAGTAAGCGCCAAGACGCTAGGCGATAAGATCGAAGCCTTGTATAAGAGGCTGGATAAAGAGGAGTCAGTGAATCGAGATTGATTCCCCTATAAAATGGGGACGTAAAAACAGTACTATTCTTCCACATGACCTCGAACAATGAAGGTGTTATCCAGCACGAGTATTTTATTGAAGGCTATTCAATTCCATCTTTCAAAGCAGTAAATGAATGAAACCTCCTTTAAGACTACAGGCAATTTTACTCATCGAATCATGAAGACCTTCATTTTCTTCATAAAAAGGATGCTTCTTTCATCTTCTACGCCGTTTTGTCGTTGGCCTTTTATAAACGAGGTAAGCCAGCAGGCCTAGCAGGATGATCAAGCCTATCAATATAGCGTTGAAATTAGCCCAATCGGTCCCTCCGACCCAAATGGTCTGCTCGAAGATCGTTCCTCCGGATTCGAAGCGTACGAATTGCCCCTGCGGATCCAGTTCTACTCTTATCCTATGCTCTCCTGGTGAAACGCTTTCGGTCCAATTGTATGTTACGACCTTGGAGGCGCCTGCGGGTATGTCAACTTTTTTCTCTTGCAGTAGAACTCCGTCCGCAAAGAAGCGAACGGCTACACCTTCGACCTCTATGCTCCCTTGGTTGACCACTTTAGCACTGATAACTATTGGCTCCACCGAACGGACGTAGTAATTATAGATTTTACTCACTTTGCCAGAAGGCCCAGTCGATGTGACATTCACGGTTATGGTCATATCTGTAGCGCTGGAAGGAGCGGTCAGGTTAAAACGGAATATGCCAGTGGGCGTTACTCCATTCGCTGGAGACACCAGGGCATCTACCGCATTCCTGCCCGTGACCGTCACCAAGAAACTATAGTTTCCACCGCCAGGCACCTCTGCGGGTCCGCCTATGGCCGTGACGACGTAAGGGTTGACCTCCCTCACTGCCACCACATTTCTGCCCTCTACTTTGATGTAAAGAGGATTCTCCGCTTGTACCACTAGTGCTAGATTAGCGCAGCTAGCCAGAAGAAGGATGAGCGCGGCGGCGATGATCAGCGCTTTCTTCGTCGGAATACCCCCTTCTGCACTGAGAATACCATTAAGATAGTTGTGACCGCCACCAACAATCCAATGAAGATAACCGTTTTAGTTGGAACTTGCTGAACCTCTGTGAACACGCCCGGTCCGGTGACTGTTAGGCCTCCCAATGGAATATTGAAATTAGGCATGGAGGGCTCGAATTGCAGCACCTTAACCGTGGAAGGAGAATTCAATGATTGTATAGTTAGGACTATTGTCACCCTTGCATTCGGGTTGCTTCGAAGCGGAATTAATCTTAGTTCAAGATTACCCTGATTGCTCGCTGCAAGAGTGGATGAGATGTAGCTGGACCAGGGGCCGGTTCCCGATCTTATCTCCGCCTTCCACCCCCAAGAGGCAAGCTCCGACAGGTTAGGAATAGAGATGTTATAAGTATCATCTACGTTGCCCACGTTCTTGAAAGTGAACTTGTAGAGGTATTCGCTTCCTGACGTGCTCGAGGCCGAGGAATAATTGAGCCAGACATCATGGTGAGAGGCAATGCCGACATCAACTGTTACGGAGTCCGAAGCTGTCCCTTTGGTCGATTGTGCGCGAATAGTGATGGGCGGATGGATGACTTTGGCGTTAGTGGGTGTATAAATCGTAACAGTAACCAATTGTGCGCCATCGGGCCCAAAGTCCACGTTGACCGAGTTCTGAGAGAAGCTAACCCTCCATCCGGTAGCGAAACCAGAGGCGCTCAAGGTGAACACATCAGCAACGTTGCCAGTATTAACGATGCGTAAGTTGTAAGATACATTCCCTCCGGGAGCTATGGTCTGCTTCTCCGCTGCATCCCAGCTCAAGTCTACGCCGTACTTAGGCACCTTCTTCAAATCTATTATGCTTATCTGGTTATTCCTTAGTTTCAACGGAAATTCCAGCTCGTATTCCACGGCAACTCCCTTTTCGCTGCCCTCAGCCGTGCATTTCACAATGTAATCATCCTGAGGTAGGTAGATTTCGAAGCTGCCATCTTGACCACTCTTCACCTGAGCATAATTGGCGCTGTTGAATTCTAATAGCGCGTTGCCAGGTCTTCCGTTTAACAACGTAGTGCCAGAGAATTTAATGCCCGGGACCAAATCGATATTCAGATAAGAGGATGAGCGGGGTGGCACGTTCATTTTGCCCATGAATACCGATGGACCGCTCAATTCTCTAGCATAGATAGCGTATTCCCCCGGCGCGACATCTACGGTGAAGCTTGAAGCTGGCACGGTGAAATTTCCCCAAATTGCTGAGGAAGAAGCAGGAATAAATTGCAGCACCGCCGCCACGGCCTCTCCATTAACCCTAACTGATCCAATCAGAGTGCTGTTGTCAAGAGCCTTATCGACATTGATGGTAATAGACTTACTTCCTGCCACATTGAAAGATAAATCTCCAAAGTAGCGTATGTACCTAGTTCTGGTTTTAATCGCTTCCGTGGTATGGAAATCTACCGAAGCCATATATTCCCCTGCTGGCAGATAAGTAGTAAAGGTGCCAGCAAGGGTGGTCTTAAGCTCCATACTCCCACCGCTGCCGGCGCTGATCACCACCGGAGCGTTTCCCGTTATGGCCTTGCCCTCAAATCTCACAGATCCCTGAATAGAATATGCTTGAGCCGTCACCAGATTTACATTATTAATTTCATAAGGACCGACTGTCACGCTTGCGATAGCTGCATATCTCGCTCCAAGCCTCTCCACTAAAGAATAGAAGCCATATTCTCCTGCTTGTAGATAGATGCTGAAGGAGGTCTGCGCTCTCAAGCTCCTTACATCTGGACCGTATATGCTTATGGTAGCTAAGGAACCTCGATCCGGAGCAATAGTTCCTGTTACCAGATAGCGCTTCACCAGATCAAGCGTCAAGGGGGAGGGGTCCTTGCCTATTTCCACTGTGAGATTTCCTTCATATTGATATCGCGATGAGTTGTCCCCCACCACAGTATCCTGATCCACCCTTATGCGATAAGAGCCAGGATGCAATTGCACCGAGAAAGTCCCCAAGGTTGAGGTCTGGACCACTTTGGTAATTGCATCACCCGATATCGATTCGAATCTTATCACTATTCCTTCTATGCCCGTCCCCGAAATCTTGGCCGTGCCGCTTACTGTTCGGTTTAAGGCCTTCAATTGGATATCCGTGTTGGATGAGGATGTCAAGGGTTCGAAGGATTTTACAAAGCTAGCAAAACCTTCTTCGCTAACCAGTATAGAGAACGACCTGCCCGGGACAAGATAGAACTCATAATTCCCTCCTGCCCCACTGAGCTTGGATATGCTCCTTCCATCAGCGTCTCTGATTTCCACTCTCACGCCTTCTAGCCCTTCATCCCAACTTCTTGCTCCATCGCCATTTTTGTCATACCAGACATAGCCATTTACCTTAGCCGCACTGGCCAGATTAATAATCAGACTGGTTGAAGAAGCCACTGTCAGGTCGTTCCAATAGGCTCCTCCTTCTTCACCCATCTGCACGAAATAGATATCATTAGGAAGTATCACCCCAAAATTCCCAGTCTCGTTCGTCTTGGCAGACAATGAAGCGCCACTGCTTCGCGACTGGAACAGTACAGTCAAACCTTCAAGAGAGGAGATGCCTTGAACCTTCCCCTTCAAATAACTAGCAGGGACTAACAGAGGATCGAATGAGTTTTCGCCAGGCATGAGAGTTAACTCCTTAAGAACCGCCATATCCCTGCCTTCGGAGACAAAGGTAGAATATAGGTTATAGGTGCCCTGCGGCAATTCCACTGAATAGCGACCCGAGCGATCCGCACGTATTACCACGTTTAAATCCTCGTTCTGCAAGAGGATTGTGGCATTGGAGGCTACTATTCCCGTAGTGAGCCATGCTTGTCCTCGGAGTATTGAGGATGGATAAACTATGAGCTGTTTGTTGACTTTCTCCCCTTCGCTAAGCTTAATCTGTAACGGACCAAAGGTAGTGCCAGGCATCCCTGAGCTTATCTCATATTCGCCATACATCAAGCCCTCGAAAGAGAAGGCGCCTGAATCGTCGGTGCTTTTCGTGCTAACTGTCCCATTGATCTTATCAGAGAGAACGATTCTAAAGCCAGGAGCGGGGGTTCCGTCATCATATTTCACGGTCCCGCCGATCGAGCTAGGTTTGATGCCGATGTCCACAGTGGTATCTGCCAATGGAAGTATTTGTGTTGGCTTCTTGGTGGTTGGGTGGCCTTCAACTATCGCGTACACATCCGCAGAGACCGCGGGCACGTTGTTAATGGTATATCCCATGGAGGTGGTGACGGCCTCCACCCTGAAGCCTAGGGATTCATTAGTGGCTATCACCCTAGCCCCAGATATAATTTCATCTTGAGCTGAGTCATAGGACCCGTCACCATCCATATCCCAGTATACCTTCCCCTTCAAATTGGCGCTGGTAATAGTGACATCTCCATCGATTATGTAGTCCGTTTGTCTCATGGCCTGAGCGTAAGTCACATGGTATTTAACGCGCTGAAGTTCACTGGCATAAAGCAATCTCTTATCTAGATTGCCCATGGAGAAGACCACATCGACATCGCCAAAGGGAGCGATCACGCTGTAATATCCGTTCTGATCCGTACGCACATAATGATGCGGTATGCCATACTCATCCAGAACCGTCACCCATACGTTAGGATAGGGCAAACCGGAGGCAGTCCTCACCTGGCCCTGGATGATGGCCCCATCATAGTATTGTACAAACACTACCCCTTGAGTCAGACTATAGGCAGAAGTGTCAACAACACCTATCTCCTCTCCACGGGAGATCTTGTCCTTCAATATCAACGCCTCATCATATGAAATGGCCCTCCAAGCTTGACTGTGATTGGCCACCTGATCGGAGGGGAAGGGATTGAAATAGGCCGTTCTATACACCATGCGGAAATGGCTCTGATTCCAGCCCTGCATAGGCGGGAGGTTTGACAAAGAGCCTGATATTCCGGGGATGCCTTGCTGGGTATAACCGATGTCATACGGGCCATAGCCCATAAAAGCCCTATAAAGCATTGTTTGATAGAATGCCTGGGTGTATTCGATCTTGTAATCGATTATCGTCATGTCAGCAGTGATCTCCCCCAACGGAACTGTCCGCTGCTGGCCATTCTGGATAACCACTGCATAAATTTGATAGAAATCGACAGGAGCGTTGCTTCCCTTATCTATCACGTGATCTGACAACTTTGCAGGAGCGTAGAAGATGTTGTAACCCGTCGCGGTGAAGGGGAACAGGCGAGAGTCAATAGCAAAATACCCTATATTGTTGCCAGTAATCGCCCTGATCTTATTGTAAAGGGAAACCAACTCGCTCTTACCGACTTTTGCCATTTCTACCCTGGCAGCGATATATTTGGCATTCGCCGAGGAGAGGTCAGAGCTGAATCTGCCGTAAGTCTCAGGGTTCCCCAGGACCACGGATATATATTTGGAGGGGTTTTGCAATATATCTCTAACTTTTACGGCGTCGACGCCGTGGGCCATTAAGGCATTGTATACATCAGAGCCCTCACTCAAGTCATTATATTCTATGCATCTGATAACTAACATGGCGATGGCTTGGGTCTCATCAGTGCAGGTTATGTAATTGCCTGCGAAGTTGTAGCCGTTCTGGAAGTTGTCTGCCACCGTGGGATGCTGCCCAGCCTGAATCGCTTCGAAGCCATAGTCCCACCATGATAGGAAAGCGGGGCGATCGTAAATGGGCAAATAAGAATCTTGATATCGATACCAGCTCCATGCTGCGGGCCAGTATTGGCTGGGAAGGGGAAGGCTGAAACCGAAGGCTCCTAAGTACCATTGTGAACCATTTACACTGTCATAATTCGAAGGTCTTAGGATTGAGGGCATGGCATTGTAGATCTGCAAGTCATATTGTTTCTTGAATTCTGAAGGAATACCCGCATCCACCGCGGCCCAGGCGTTTGGAACGAGCACCAAGATAAAGAGGAAGAAGAAGGCCATCACATATTTCGGCCTGAAAACGCTCTTGAACCAGGGCCATGGTGATCGCCAAGGACGGGTAGGGTTCTCCAGTCCTTTAGGATAATCTTGAAACCTGACCGCATCGATTATAAGGACCACGATCCACCCCGCCATAATGGCAAAGGCAGGTGCGGCATTGAATAGGAATCTGCCCGCGGAAGCGGCCATGAACACCGCCGTCCCCGTCCAGACTATAAGGAAGACAAAGTGGGGGGACAGACTCTTGCGTACCTTGATGGCGGCGTATCCTATCCCCACCAGGGCCAGCCAAAAAGTAACTATGCCAAAGGACATGGCTAGAGTGGAGAAGCTGGGAGCCTGAGCTTCGGATATAGTGGAGTAAAGCTTACTTTTCACCAAATAGCCCTGACCAGTGATAATGGCGTCGAACAGATTAGGAGCCAGGAAGGAAAGCGCAGCCAATGCCACCGTTACCAATATCAAAAAGGATGGCACGACAAGAGTCCAAGGCAGGTCCCTGGTACTAGCGAAAATGAGCCCGACGACTATCATAGCTAGGAATAGCAAGAGAGGCACATCGTACCAAGTAGCCCAATAGTCCATGGTCCAATACAAGGGTGCGGCCAAAATGAAAGTCAGACCTAGCATTACGCCGACGCTCATCATCACACCCAATGAATCGACGTTGCGGAAACGATTGATGAAGAGCTGCAATAGGAAATAAACCAATACGATTATCAACACATACATATAGCCCGTCCAGATGAATGAAACCGCGGCTACACAAACTCCCCCTAATGCTGCATAAATAAGGGAGACCTGATTCATCTTCCAATAGGACTTAAGCCCCGAGAGGACGGAACGATAATTCTTCCAATTTGAGACCCAGCGGTCACCAGTTATAGTCTTAAGACTTCGCAAGAGGAAATAGAAAGCGAAAACCACGAAGAACAATATCATGGCATCATGATCGGCCTGTGACGCTACCGACCTTTCGATGTGTCCAGGCATTAACGCGAACAGGAACGCTGCCACTAATCCAGCCTTTCGATTGAAAGCTTCGCGACCGATCATATACATGGGTATGCAGGTCAATGCTCCCCAAACAGCAGTAGCCGTGATCAAGGCCAAACCTGTGCCATCCGATACGGCCATGCCCGTTAAGCCGGACCATATCATCCCCATGACCGCTACAGACCAATCGAACAAGGGGGGCCGCGGATTCCTCATTCCCCCGGGATAATTCAAGAGTGGGTCGATGTAGAGGTGCTGCCCTGTATTAGAGATATGGTCGATGACACGTTGATGATAGTAGGAGTCGGAGCCTCCTGAGACCAAAAAGCCATTTTCCACTGAAGGGCCCCAGACGAAATAACTGCGAATGAAAAAGGCCAGGAGCACTACGAAAAGAAGCACCACCACTGTTCGCCAATTCCGATTTAGCCAGGATTCGCGGCCCTTACCGAATGAAGCTAAAAAGTTGAGGCGGCTCTTTTCCACAGTTCTGCCCGACCCTCCATCCATAGATGCCATCAGCTATCTCCTGTAGGATTTGACAACTGATTACAAATCCACTATAAATACGTTCTTTCAAAGAGAGGGTGAAAATTTTTTCATCTGGCTATTTCAAAAAAGGTGTTTTTCTTCACAAGAAGGCGTTTTGTATCTCCTCCAAGAATCGTCTTGCCGCCCCCGCAGGATCCTTATCTTCGTATATGGATCTCCCAATGATAATGAAGTCAGCTCCGTTTCTTAATGCCTCAGTTGCACTTCCACCTTGAAATCCCACACCTGGCGAGAGTATTAGCTTATCACCGATCAAGGAGCGAAGGCGGGCGATCCGTTCTGGTCTTGTCGCCGGAGCTATTATTCCAGTTGCCCCTACTTCCACCGCTAAAGTTGCCAACCGGTCGGCCAGAGAAGCAGTGAACTCTTCTCCTCCAGGATGGCTCATCTCCGTCACTAAAAAGACCTCCTTCCCTCGCGCCTCATGCACTACCGCTGCCACTGAGTCCCGGCCAGCAAATCCATGCACTATTATACCTGATGCTCCCAATTGAAAAGCTCTCTGCGCTATCAATCTATTAGTGTTTGGTATGTCAGCTAGCTTGAAGTCGCAGATTACCGGTGCCAATCTTGCCATCTCTGTGATGATGTGAGGGCCAGTGGCTAAAATCAATGGCCAATTTATCTTTATGGCATCAACATAATCCAACACCTTTTCGGCTACCGTCAATGCTCTAGCTTCATTAATTACATCCAGGGCAAGGATGATCCTTGTACGCTTTTTCATGACTATTCATCATGACACGGGCTATCTGGGATAAAAACATGGCCCCGGCAAGATATGCCGATGCAAAAATTGAATAGAACCTCTGGGGTGTGGTGTTTCGATATGGTCGAGGTGAAGGTTAGGAGTATCGAGGCCGGGTCCGCCTATACACGCTCCCTCCCAAAAGGATGCCAGATATGTCGCAGAGGGGCGAAGATGGTGCTCCTTGTCACTGGCAAGTGTGAAACTGGATGCTACTACTGCCCTCTTTCCAAGGAAAAAAAAGGAAAGGAGGTGGTTTACGCGGATGAATTAAAAGTACATTCCGATGAGGATGTCATAATGGAAGCGAAAAGCATCAAAGCAGGGGGAACAGGGATCACAGGAGGTGACCCTCTCAAATCACTGCAAAAAGTGCTCCATTATGTAGGGATTCTGCGCGAGACTTTTGGAGAAAAGCACCACATACATTTGTACACAGCTAGCATTGATGACGACGCCTATAAGATACTGCAGGGCGTCGGATTGAACGAACTTAGGATACATCCGCCCACTTCCATGTGGACTAAGATGAATAGAACAGGTCTGGAGAAAGCTATATCGGGATTGGACATGAGTGTGGGTATAGAAGTGCCCGCAATACCTGGGCATGAGAAGCAATTAGAGGCCTTGATCAGATACGCTGATGCAATAGGATTGGACTTCGTAAATTTAAACGAGCTCGAGTTCTCGGAAACCAACTTCAAGCAATTATCAGAGAGGGGGTTTGCGGTAAAAGATGAGATTTCTTCTGCCGCTTGGGGGAGCGAGGAGACGGCGCTGAAAATGCTTAGACTGGAGGTCGGGATTCCTGTCCATTACTGCTCCTCGGCCTTCAAGGATTCGGTACAGCTGCGCCGTAGGCTAATGCGCAGAGCTAAAAACGTAGCCAAAAGAGGAGATGTGATCACCGAAGATGGAACGTTGGTCAAAGGAGTGGTTGAACCAGATGAAGCGCGTCTTGCTAAAAAAGTTTTGAGCGAAGATTATGACGTCCCTGATACCCTCATGTACACTGACCCAATTACGGGAAGGTTAGAAGTTGCGCCTTGGATATTAAAAGAGCTGGAAGGGCTGCTACCTTTTGATTCCTATATCGTTGAGGAATATCCTACTGCAGATAGGCTGGAGGTGGAGCGGGAATTAATAAAAGGAAAAATGCAAAAGGACAAGGCAAAGAAGTGTTCATCTAAGTAAATTCACACCTTTTCGCGGCCGAGATTCTAAGCCACGATGATGCTTTGGACGTTATGATGCCTTGCCACGATGTCTCGGGCTATCTTTAGATTGCGCCCGTTCTTCCCTATAGCTCTTCCCTTGACCTTGGGGTCTACGGTCACTGTGGCATGGACGATATTGCCGCGATTCTCTATGGAGACGCTTTGCACTCCGTAATTGTAGAAGACGTTCTTTATAAACTGCTCTGCATCATCCGAATATTCTATCACTTGGATATTCTTTCCTGTGGTGTTTTTGAGACGGATTACATTCTCTCCACCCTTGCCCACGGCCCTATTGGCCTGGCCTGGGTCAACCACGAAAACCAATTTGTCTTCTGTCTCCATGCAATCCTTGACGCGTGTTTTCGTCATGTTCTCGAACAGGGTTATGTATCGAAGAGTGTCTTCTGTGAGTTTTACTTCAGGCATGACCATCACAACGAAAGGATATTAGAGGAGCCTTTATCGATTATAGCTACGGCGGAAACGGAGAAGGGTTTCCCAGCCAAGGCTCCAAGTTCCATATTTGTTCCTTCAAATGTTTTTACTGGCACAGATTTAGTCGACTTAAGGAATTGGCTGGGGCAGTTCGATGAAATGATCACCATCTTAGCCTCACCATTCCTGACAGCTTTTTCTGCTTGCTGTACGCCAAATACCACTTTGCCCGTCTGCACTGCGGTCTTCAATGCTCTACCGATATCAACCATGGCTCTGCCCCCTGGAAACAGGTTTATATACCAAATTAACGGCCCCAGTTCCGAGCGTAACAGGCTGCCCTACTATAATGTTTTCTGCCACGCCGTCCAAATGATCCTCTTCTCCCGTCAGCGCGGCATGTAACAGATGCACGGCCGTAATCTCGAAGGCCGCTCTGGCCAAGACGGATGATTTGCGGCCTGAAATGCCGTGCCTCCCGATGGCCTTAACATCCCCATCGTTGGTCATGAGGTCCGCGACCAGCATTATGTGCCTGATGTCAACGTTCAGCCCTTGCTCGTCAAGAGTGTTGTATGCCTCCTTTATTATCGCGTTCCTCGCCGCCTCCACGCCCAGCTCTTCATATATTTCTTGAATGGCATTGGTTGTGGTCTTGGATTGGTCAACGCCTTCTTTGCGCAAAACCTGTCTCAGATTGCTGCCCTCGGTGTATATAACATAGCTATCTCCAGAGCGGCGGATGATCGCGCGCTTTATGCCGTCGATGCCTTTTATCTTCCGCTCTTTCACATCGTCTATTATCCTCTGCAGTTTTTTGAATGAGGGTTCATCAGATGATATCACGATTTTATCGCCCTGCATCTCTACCAAGCCTTTAAGGCCTCGGGTCTTCGCCAGTTCTGTGTAGAGCATGTCAATGGAGATGCCTTTCTGAGTCATCTTTCTCTCATCTGGTCGGACCAACACCTGCATGTTCACTATGTCAATTTCAATGGAGGCCACATCCTCCACCGTAGTCATCTCTATTTCCGAGGCGATGCGCCGCACGCTCTCCACATCCTGGCAGAGCTCTGGAACCACATGGACTTCCATCATCGGTGTGGATGGGACTCTTCTGGCATCGACGATCTCGATAAGCCTTGGCAGCCCTAAAGTGACGTTTATCTCAGCCACACCCGCATAGTGGAAGGTACGCATGGTCATTTGGGTACCCGGTTCGCCGATGGATTGTGCAGCGATTATACCTGCGCTCTCGTTGGGGTCCATCTGATGCTCCATGTATCTTTCATAAGCGCGCTTCATCAAGGCCTTTATCTTCTCATCTGGCACTTCGATGCCTTCGATGCGTTCGGCAATAATCTTGATGATCTTAAACGGCAACTCCAATCCCATCTCTTCTGCCATCCGACGCATCCTCTCTTCTAGCTCAGAGGGTTTGCTCAACTTGTCAGGTATCTGAATCTCGAGCTTTTTGCGTTCTGCCTCCGGCTCTTTTCCCTTTTTTATTCTCTTTTCCGGAGCTGTCTTCTTGCCCGCCTTCTTGCCTTTTATCTTCTCGATATCGTCTGGGCTGAGACCTAGCTTCTTCAATTCTTCCTCTGGAGCCTCGATTACCTTTGCCTTCGAGCCGAACTTGTCAGCCAGCAAACTGGCCTTGGCCTCATCTAAGCCCAGCTTGGTGAGGGAACGAATAGTGTCCTTCTTGGCCATTACTCTTCACCTCCTCCCTCGTACTCAGGCTCCTCGAACTCCTCGGCCTCCTCGTCCATTTCTCCCTCCATAAGGTCCTTCTCAACGTTGGCATATGATATGGCGCTTCTCTCCTCTACCTTGCTTAAGAGTTCGGCTTCCTCGCCTAAGACCTCAACCAGAATGTCCTCAACATCTATTGGATCTCCTTGCACCGAGCGGGCCGGATCCACGCCATCATCGCCATAGCGGAACTGGATAATGTAATCAGCTGTATTACGCACCGTTCCATCCTGCTTTAGCTTCAGGTCTTCCAAGGCGTTGATGAGACGACGCTGCATGTATCCTGATCGAGAGGTTCTAACGGCCGTATCCACCAGGCCTTCTCTTCCACCCATAGAGTGGAAAAAGAACTCAGTAGGGGACAATCCTGACTTGTAGGAATGAATAACGAAGCCTTTGGCTTGTGCTCCCAAGTCTCCCTGTTTGAAATGCGGTAGGGTGCGATTCCAATATCCTCGGGAAAGCCTTTCCCCACGCACTGCCTGTTGCCCGATGCAACCGGCCATCTGAGAGAGGTTGAGCATACTTCCTCTGGCTCCGGACCTGGCCATTATGACTGCGCTGTTCTCTAGGCCCAAGTGCCTGCCTGCGATCTGCCCTGCCTCATCACGAGCCCTGCCCAAGACCTTCATGACCTCCACTTCCAATGTCTCCGCCAAGGACCGGCCGGGCATCTGTTCCAACTCTCCGTTGCGATAGGCCTCCACTAACTGATCGACGCGCGCCGTGGCCTCGCGCAGCATCTCTTCTATCTGCCTTTTGGCTTCCTCAGGTATGTCCTCGTCGTCTATGCCAGTGGTGAATCCTGAGACCATGATGGCTCCTATCGCCAGTCTCGTCACATTGTCCAAGAACTCTCTGGCCTGGTCGGCACCATAATCTCGAGCAATTTTGTCCAATATCTTTCCTTTGAAGGACCCGATGGCTTTCTCATCGATAGTACCACAGATCAGAACACCTTTGCGTATCTTGACATAGGCATCGAGATCACACTTCTCCTTCTGACAAACAGCGCACTTGCGGCATATGCTCGATTTAAAGGTTAAATCCAAGTCATCAGGCAAAATGAGGGAGAAGAGTTGCTTGCCAGTCCATTTCTCTTCCATGTCCACCTCAACCGGTGGCGGAAGGGGTTTGTGGTTGACCCTCGAAAGCATGACTAGAGTCTCGCTCTTGGAGAAGTGTGGATTCTTATGGGTGAGCATGAAGGTGCCCGTGATATGGTCATGGATGGCACCTATGATGGGGCCTCCAAAGCGGGGGGATAGCACATGCTCCTGTACTTTCATAAGGATCTGAGCCTCTGCTCTCGCCTCTTCCGATTGTAGCACATGCAGATTCATCTCATCCCCATCAAAGTCCGCGTTGTAGGGCGGGCAGACACATAGGTTAAGGCGGAATGTCTTCCCTGGCATGACGCGGACGGTATGAGCCATCATGGACATGCGGTGCAGCGAAGGCTGCCGGTTGAAGAGCACGATATCGCCGTCCTGTAGCTGACGCTCAACTATGAAGTTCACGTCCAGGCTCTCAGCCACATTCTCTGCATTCTTATCCGTGACTTTTATCCTCCGGCCATCTGGTCTTATTACGTAATTCACACCAGGCAAATATTTACCGTCTTTGCGAGGGCTGACTCCTCTTTTTACCATCTCCTTCAGAATCGCAAGGTTGGACTTGGTTACGTAGACTGGAACGGTCAGCTCCCTAGCTGCCTCCTCAGGGACACCTACTTCATTGATGCTTAATCCAGGGTCAGGCGATATGACCGTCCTGGCCGAAAAGTTCACCCGCTTACCGGAAAGGTTGCTGCGGAATCGGCCTTCTTTGCCCTTAAGCCTCTGGACCAAGGTCTTCAGGGGTCGTCCGGACCTATGCCTCGCTGGGGGGATTCCTGATGTCTGATTATCGAAATAGGTGGTGACATGATATTGTAAAAGCTCCCAAAGGTCCTCGACGATGAGCTGAGGCGCTCCTGCATCTCTGTTCTCCCGGAGCCTTTGATTTATTCGCAACACATCCACTAGTTTATGGGTAAGATCATCCTCGGAGCGGTCCCCTGATTCCAGTGTGATGCTTGGCCTCACCGTTACTGGTGGCACAGGTAGAGCGGTTAGGACCATCCATTCTGGCCTACAGGAATTCGGATCGATGCCCAAGGGTATTAGGTCAGCATCAGGTATTCTCTCCAAACGCTCTCGCACTTCTTTTGGAGTCAACTTGTGACCGTCCTCCCTGAAGGTGGTAGGCTTGTCCAAGGTGATTTTCTTCTGCTCCGCGCCGCAATGAGGACATATTTGCCTCGAGGCTGCATCTTTGGCTGTGTCTTTGGAGACCAGGCGCACGTCGATTACGTCGTGACCCATCTCCTCCATAGATTCCATCTGTTCCTTGTACTCTCTAGCCTGTTCCTCGGTGAGAAGCAATCGGCCGCACACCGAGCATGTGGACTGCAAGAGCTTCTTTATTTCTTTGACATAGCCCACATGAATCACTGGCATTGCTAGATCGATGTGCCCGAAATGTCCTGGGCATTCGTCCACTTTGTGACCGCAGGTCTTGCACCTCAACCCAGGCTCGATGACCCCCAGATGAGTGTCCATAAGCCCCATGTCAATAGGGAAGCCGTCATCGTCATAGGTATCCGCGGTTATGATTTTGGTAGCAGACATCTTGCGTATCTCATCGGGGGAGAGGCAGGCGAATTTTATCGAAGCTATTCTTTTGGAGACTCCTCGCATCATCATCTTAGGTCCTCCAGTTGCAAGCGCATGGCTACGCCAAGAGAGAGCAGTTCATCTAGAAGCAGCTTGAATGCATAGGACGTCTGCACCAGATGAACATTGGTATTGTTCCCACAGACAGGGCATTTTAACGAGCCGCGACGGTCGAGAATGGCTATATGACCGCAGTTGGGATTTCCGCATACGTACTGGAACGTGCCATCCGATTCATCCAGCAAGCGATCCTTAATGACCATTGCCGCTCCATGGCCGATGAGACAATCTCGTTCCATCTCACCGAACCTAAGCCCACCTTGCCTTGAACGGCCCTCTGTAGGCTGACGGGTGAGTATCTGCACCGGCCCTCTTGAGCGGACGTGCATCTTCCCCGAGACCATGTGATGCAGCTTCTGGTAGTAGATGACCCCTATGAATATGTCGGCCTTGATCATCTTACCTGTCAAGCCATCATACATGACCTCCTTGCCAGTGTGCATGAAGCCATTCTTGACCAAGGATTCGCGGATGGCCTCTTCCCTCTCTCCCGAGAATGGCGTGCCGTCCACGAACCTGGCCTCCATCGCTCCCACCTTTCCTCCGATCATCTCGAGAACGTGGGCGACGGTCATACGTGAGGGGATGGCATGCGGATTGATGACAAGGTCCGGCACCACGCCATCCGATGTGAAGGGCATATCCTCCTGGGGAACGATGAGCCCCACCACCCCTTTCTGTCCATGCCTAGAAGCGAACTTATCTCCCAGCTCGGGAATGCGTTCGTCGCGCACCTTGACCTTCACCAGGCGTGAGCCGTTCTCGCTTTCGGTAAGCATAACACTGTCTACCCAACCAGTCTCTCCAGGACGGCAGGTTATGGAAGTCTCTCTCCTTTTTTGAGGCGTGAGGAAGTCCGTCTCTTCCTCCAAGAATCTTGGCGGTGAGGTCTTGCCGATGAGAACATCACCTCCAACGACGGGGGTCTCAGGAGAAATAAGGCCGTCCTCACCAAGTGAGGCGTATGATAGGTCAGCTCTAGCTCCCCTCACATCAGGCGAAGGAATCTCGAAATGATCCTCTTGTCCTCCTGGATAGCGGCGCTCTTCCGCTCTATACGTCCTCATGAAAGTACTCCTTCCCAATCCTCTCTCAATGCTAGCCTTGTTAAGGATGAGTGCGTCCTCCATGTTGTATCCATGGTAGGACAGCACGGCGACGCAGAAGTTCTGCCCCGCAGGTCTCTCATTGAATGCGACGAACTTCATGGTATGGGTTTGCACTATTGGCTTCTGCGGATAGTGCATGATGTGCCCTCTTGTATCTGGACGGTGGCGGTAATTGCTCGACGCTAAGCCCAATGACTGCTTGGCCATTCCTGACCCCATGGTTACCCGGGGGGAGGAGTTGTGCTCAGGATATGGTACCAGGCCAGCACAGCATCCAAGGATGACAAGAGGATCCACCTCTAAATGGGTATGCTCGTTGGTGAGCAACAAGGGCGTTTTGAGCTCTGCCCCGCACTGTTTGCATTTTAGTATAGCGTGCGGCTCTGGGGAGGCGGGGTTCATCCAATCCACATAGGTTGGGGATAAGGCTATGCCGCAACCCGAGCAGCGTTCTGGGACCTTGTAGGGCTCCACAGCTATTAGGGTGTCCTCTTCCTCCTCTGCATCCAGCCACTCTATAACCCCTTCGCGTACCAGGTCAGACCACTGAATCCTTCCCTCTCGTATGTCCTCGATATGCTTTCGATTGAGGATGGTCCTACCGTTCTTCAGTACCAACAGTGGTCGACGCAGCCTACCTTCATCGCAATTGATAATAATCTCATCCATCTCTCGATCATAGCGCACGTTGATCTCATTAGATAGAAGGCCCATGCGCCGCCTTTGGCGAATTTCACTCACCAATTCTCTTGGCCTGTCGCAAATTCCTTTCAGGTCTCCATTAACATACACGCGCGTGCCAACAGGGGGGCTTTTGACCTCTTTCACCCCCTGCTCCCGTAGCATATAGGCAACATCCTCCTCGCGAAATCCCTCGGATACGTCGATAATGAGTGCGGCGTTCTTCACAAGACCGCAGTTTTGCCCTTCAGGAGTCTCATTGGGGCATAGCCGGCCCCATTGAGTGGGATGCAGATCACGCGCCTCAAAGTGAGGTTGAGACCTCGTCAGGGACGAGGTGACACGGCGCAAATGAGAGAGAGTCGACATATTGGAGGTTCGATCCAGAAGCTGTGATACACCGGCCCTTCCTCCCACCCAATTGCCCGTGGCCAGGGCATGGAGCAGTCGATGCGTAAGCAGATCTGGCCTAATAGCAGAGGAGATACGCAGGTCCTTCTTACGTGCATATGACCTCTCCAATTGATATTTGAGGTCTTTCATGAGGTTGGTAAACGCCACCCGGAAAAGGTCCTCCATAAGGTCGCCCGCAAGCTTCAAACGCTTGTTGGCATAGTGGTCCTTATCATCCTCTTTCCGCTTACCCAGCGAAAGTTCGAGTACCGAACGCGCTATGCGGCCTAGGAATATGGCTTTCTTCATCCTATCTTCTTTGGTATCTCCAAGATGGGGAAGGAGGGAGCGGTCGATTATGCTCTCCACCTTTTTCTGCCGATATTCCTTGGCTTGTCCAGTGGCGAATTTGCGCTCGAGATAGAGAATAGCGTCCTCTGTTGTGAATATTCCGTTAGGAGGATAGAGCTTTTTGTCCTGGCATTCTTCAATGTTGGCGTAAACGATATTGGACATTTCCTCGCTGGAGACGATAGCATTGTAAATTTCCTCATCGGATTCCATGCCTAGCGCTTTCATGAGCGCAACCAATGGTATCTGCCCTGAGGCAGCCGGAACCGTTACCATCAGCATGCCATCTCGCTTTTTCTCCACCAAGGTAAGAGCACGGTGGCCCTCCTTTTGGGAGAATACTTTGGCCACCTCGAGTTTCGTACCGTATCTCTCGTTCACCTCTACCATCACGCGATTGGGCGCCAAATCCTCTAAAGTGATGAGCACGCGCTCTGTACCACCGATGATGAAGTAACCGCCAGGATCCATGGGGTCCTCTCCTTTTTGAATAAGCTTTTGGCGGTATTCTTCATCGCTCAATTCCCTCTCCTGTTCGAGATTTTCTTTGTAGAGGGTGCAACGTTTTGATTTGACCATTATGGGTAGGTCTCCGATGTGCACACGCTCAGGATCTTTTTCGATGCCATCCTCGATAACTGTGAAATCCACATACACCGGTGCCATATAGTTGAGGTTGCGGAGCCTTGCCTCCATAGGGGTAAGCTCGTGTACATAGCCGTTCGCTTCTCGGATTTCAGGCGTTTTCACCTGCACCGTAGGCCTAGAGTGGCTGTCAATAAGTCCCGTCTTCTCGTCTCTTTTGCGCCCCACTCTAATCTCGATGATCTTACCTTCGGTCTTCTCGGGGTCTAGGCGGATAATGCCCCTATCTATATCCTCCGCTGATACGCGAAGATTGTCCACGATGCTCTGCATTCGGCTGTTGGGGTTGTCTATCGTGGAGAGGAAGTCGTTAAAGCTCGCTATGTGATGGTTTACAATGCTCCTTTCCTTGAAATAAAGCTCTACTAGATCTCGCAAGGGTTTCACCCTCTTATTACCAATCGATATGCTATCGCTATTTCAGAAGTAGGGGAGCGACGCACGATTTTCACCACACGCCCCTCCTTTATTGCTGGCCTTCCTGCCTCCTGCTCCAAGGCATCCAAAAGTCTTATGCACGGATCGCTCTTGCGGATTTTCGGCAGTTTATCCTTGTCAACTTTGAGTTTGGCCAAGACTTCCTTGGCTTCTTCCTCTGTCAACAAATAATGTGCAGGCACTAAATCATGATTAAATACATTAAGCTGGATATCCTCCTCCACGAAAATCACCTCGCCCCTCGTTCCGGACCGTTCTTTCTACTATGTAGTGGCCTTATAAAAATGCATCGAATGTTGGTTTTCGCGTTTGCGGCTTCCATTTCTGCCCCTCACTTCCTATCCAAGGCGGGCCCGCGGGGATTTTCGTCCCCTCGGTTGTTGACCGACGGCTCTTCGAACCCCGGACCATCTGGTTAAAAGCCAGGTGCTCTTTCTAGGGAGGCTCAGCCCTGCAAGCCCCCTACCTAGCTGAGCTACGGGCCCATTGGCAAGTGCTTCCGGCGATGCGGATTTGGCAGAAAAGAGTGCCATTATTTAAAGCTTGGGTATGCGGATGCTGATTTTTCAATGGATAAGATTACCAGATTATTCAGCTCCTTCCCTTTGAATTTTTATCGAGAGGTTAGAAAACATCATTTTTCACACCTCAAGCTTGCACCTCAAACCCTTACTGAGATCTGACCGGAAATGCTCCATTTTCTTGGAATTACATTTTCTTGGAATTATATAGTTAAAGCGAAACTTCCCCGTAAATCGCAGCAGCCTTCCTGAAAAATCTGCGAAATGCGCGTTAAAATAGATTATTCCATCAATGTTCACTCGAGGGTAATATATCTCCATCTGGGTGAAAAAAATTGAATAAGGCTGAGAGTTCGAAACCACTCACGTATAAATATAAGTAGCATAATCATGCCTCGGCGAGCGCTATGGAAAAAGAGAAGATTTGCAGTTCATGCGGGATAAGGTTGATTGGCAAGAGTATTACCTTTTTCCCTTGTCCACAATGTGGAAAGACAGAGATTGGGCGATGCCCTCAATGTCGCGATCAAAGTGTAGCCTATTCATGTGCTAATTGTGGTTTCTCTGGACCTTAAGGTGATTGCATGGGAAAAGTGGCGGTTACATTCAATCTCCTTCCAGAGGATACTACATTTGATATGGAAGGACTGAAGAATAGGTTACCTGGATTGCTGCCTGAGGGAGTTCAGCCTTATAAAGCAGAAGTGAAGCCTTTCGCTTTCGGATTAAAGGCGCTGGAGATAATCTGCATAATGGACGATGCCAATAATGTATTGGAAGAGTTAGAGGAGAAGTTGCGCTCCATTGAGGGTATCCAAACAGTGGAAAACACAGGTATAACACTTATATGAGGATTCTCGACTATTAGATGAGAATTCATTCTGGCATGGCAGGGATTACACCAGCCTTCATCTAGGCCTCCATTTCTTGGCGGGCGCGGGAAATAATAAAGTGAACATTTAGGTTGAGTTCTTTCTTTCCAAGTATATTCTTTGCCACCCCTTGCTCTATGGCCTTCATGCCCACGGCGACCGCCACTCTTGGGAAGACCTCCCAATCCGCCATCGACGGGATGATGCATGAAGGAGAAAGACCCTTTTCCTCGGCGGCAAGTGCCAATTCCATTGCTGCGGCTAAGCACATCTCTTCGGTAATAGAGCTAGCCCTAACATCGAGAACCCCCCTGAAGATTGCCGGGAAAGCCAAGGAGTTATTCACCTGATTGGGAAAATCCGAACGCCCAGTGGATACAATCTTCGCCCCTGCCTCCATGGCTTCCCAGGGCCAAATTTCAGGTATAGGGTTAGCGGTCGCGAACACGATGGCATAGTCGGCCATCGAGGCCACCATGCTTTTGGTCACTATTCCTGGGCCTGGCCGTGAAGCTGCTATCACCACATCCGCATCTTTGATCGCTTCGCTAACTCCTCCCACTTTTCCTTCCCTGTTTGAATGGATAGCGATGTCCCATTTTTCTCGATAATCTCTCTTCAACTCCTTGCGCCACGGACCAAGTATACCGCGGGAATCAGTCATAACAATCCTGCCAATATCTGCGCCAGCAGCTACCAGTAGGCGAGAGATTGCCATATTAGCCGCTCCCGCACCTATCATGGCGATGTCGATTTTCTAAATACTCTTCCCCACCAACTTGAGAGAGTTGATTAGAGCGGCTAGAACAACAGTTGCGGTTCCTTGCTGATCGTCATGCCAAACAGGAATGTCCAAACTGGATCTAAGAGAATCCAATATACGGAAGCATTTAGGCTGGAATATATCTTCTAGATTGATTCCCCCGAAAGAAGGGGACAACAATTCCACTGTGCGGACGATTTCTTCCTCTTCTTTCGTGGCCAGACAAATAGGAACCGCGTCCAATCCCCCCCAAGTGCTTGAAGATGAGGGGCTTTCCTTCCATAACAGGAAGACTAGCTAGAGGGCCGATATCACCTAGGCCAAGCACTCTTGTTCCGTCCGTAACGACAGCTACCATATTCCATTTATTTGTATAAAGATAAGCTAACGAAGGATCATTCTCGATCTCTTTGCATGGCTCTGCAACTCCAGGCGTATACCATGTCGCGAAGTCGCAAACATCTCTCACGGGACACTTTGGGGCTATGCCAATTTTCCCCTATAGAAAAGATGTTTCTTCGACGCGAGAAGTGCCGGCTCATTCGCTTTTCTCCATTTTTCCTCTATAGCTATCTCATTGTGCGCATCAATATCAGGCCTTTGGGGAAGGGGCACTTCGTCCATATCAACACCGACCTACTCGACATTATTTTCATTCCAGAGGCAGATATTTAATCATATAGACTTTATATCTGGTTGAGTAGCATGTACATCGATGTCACGGCTCAATGTATCACGTAAAAAAGATTAACTTTTAATTAATGCCAGTAGCGTTATTTTATATGTAAATTTAATTTTATATTTTTATATTTAATTTTTATATAACCATAATTATTTATTCGAATGCTTATTGCTTATTATTATTTATTAATCATTAGTTTGTCTTTCAAATATTATTACTTTAATTTAAATCTCCTTTTCACGTAGGAGTCCTTTAAGAGAATCGAAAATGGGTTTTACTGGCTTCTATTCTGATTGAAGCGATGGCTAAGGAGCGGATTTGATATCTAAGAATGACTTAGAGTGAGGTGAAATGAAGGTAGTCATCTTAGATGGATACATTGACGAGCCGGCTTCTTTAGGCGTCCCGCCCTACAGCTCCCCCTTGCTTCGAGCTACCGCTGGCGCCGCCATATCTGCTGGCTCCGAGGTAATGGTTGTGACTATAGATCATGTTAGGCGCGGGAGTTTGCCCGAGGGAGAGGTGCTTGTGGTATTGGGAGGTACTGCCGTCCCTGGCAGGTATCTAAGGGCAGCTCCGGCTTCAGGTAAAGAAATCATCAGAATAGCCTCTAATTTCCGCGGGAATAAGCTTCTGGGAGGACCTGCAGCTTTGGATGATACGCTCGACAAGAGGTCCTTCAATCTAGTGTCTCGCAAAGACCCCGCTGCTATGCTATTCGACTTTCTGAATGGCTTAGAGCCGAATGAGCGTTGGCGCACACCTCAAGAATGGGAAGATTGGCTGAGAAAAGGCGCGTCCGCTGTCATGGCGCACCCCGATTTCCCACAGCCCCTAATCGCAGAGATCGAGACCTTCAGGGGATGCGTGCGCTATTCAAGTGGCGGATGTTCATTCTGCGTTGAGCCCCTGAAGGGAAAGCCTGTGCACCGCAGGCCGAAAGATATCATATTGGAAGTGAAAGAACTCCACCGCCTAGGAGTGCGCAATTTCCGCTTGGGAGCACAGACCTGCTTCCTGTGTTACATGTCTGAGGGGGAGAGTGAAACGCCTACACCTAATCCCCAGGCTGTCGATGAGCTCCTCCAAGGGATTAATGCGCTCGGAGTGGATGTGCTCCATCTCGATAACGCAAATCCTGCGGTAATCGCCACTCATGCCGAGAAATCCGCGGAAATTC
Organism: Methanomassiliicoccales archaeon; assembly: GCA_038740345.1. Classification (NCBI taxonomy): domain Archaea; kingdom Methanobacteriati; phylum Thermoplasmatota; class Thermoplasmata; order Methanomassiliicoccales; species Methanomassiliicoccales archaeon. The sequence goes on along the minus strand of JAVYMA010000012.1, from coordinate 31,082 downwards.
TCCATAGTATAGTAAGGTATTGCACTAGTGGGAATGTGCTGGCACTGGGCCTGGAGAGCGCTGACCCCGCCGTGGCTGAGGCCAATAATCTCAATGCTACTCCCGAGCAGACTTTGGAAGCAATTAAGCTCATCAATCAAATCGGTAGGGAAATAGGACCTACAGGCCTTCCAAAGCTACTACCTGGATTGAATTTCATCATCGGTCTGGATGGTGAGTCAAAAGAGACCCTGAGATTGAACTTGGAATTCCTTAGAGAAGTGAGGAGGGAAGGGCTCTGGTTAAGGCGAATCAACATACGTCAGGTAAGCCCTATAAGACGCCATTTCAAACGCCGCATTTCTCACTCCGATTTCCTGCGCTTCAAGGAAAAGGTAAGATTAGAGATAGATAAGCCTCTTCTACAGGAGATGCTCCCCTTAGGGTCCCGGCTTAGCAAAGTGTACACCGAGATTTACGAGGGTAATCATACCTTTGGTAGACAGGTGGGAACATATCCTATTTTGGTTGGCTTCGAATATCCCCTGCAGCTTGGGCGCTTCGTGGATTGCAAAGTGGTGGGATGGGGAGAGAGAAGCGTTACCGCGGTGGAATACCCCTTGGACCCTAATACATGTCCCCTGGCCGCGTTGGCTTCTCTACCGTCTATTGGGTTAAAGAGGGCAAGCCGTTTGGTGAAGGGGCGCCCATATTCCAATCTGCAAGAGTTAGCCTCACAGTTGGATGATTCCTCGATAGCCGCCTCGATTGCGCCTTTCCTCTCGTTAGGTGATTGAGAGCGAGGCTTTTATGGACCTTTGGTCTTAGCTTGCATGATGAATTCGAAGGAGCTAGCCCGCTATCCCTTCCTTAAAGGCGCGGGGGAGATGGTGAAACAGTCTGGCATAGAGCTGGAGGATCTCCTTCTCAAAACAGCGCTCCAGGAAGCGAGGACAAGAGGAAAGAAGCGGGTGCTGAGCGCCATCGAATCAGGCAGGGTTAGCGATAATCCTATGGCCACTGAAGAGGAAAGGCTGCAGGAGGTCCTGAGCTACCCCTTGGCGCGCATCCTAGTCTCGTGCGTGGGGGATGGGTTCCTTATCCGTCGCTATGCCCTGGCAGAGGCTAAAACCGCTTACGAACGGATGCAGACTGAAAAAATGGAGCTGCTCATGCAAATCGCCCAAGAATTGGGCGTGCAAGCGGAATTGATTGAAGGTATCCCTAGACTACACTTCTCGGACTTCCTGCGCCTTACATCCTCGCTGAGGGACAGGAAGTGGAAGTTAGTTAATACAGAAGTTAAGAGAGGAATGGTTTCGCTGCCTAAAACGAGCTTCGCTAGAGTACTGGAACAGGCTCTCTACGATAAAATAGAGGATGAGTTGCCTTTGCCTGTTAACAAATGGATGATGGATGCGCTTCGTCCTGATGTGGTAGAATTGCGAAGGCTTGCTGAAGAGATGAAAGATCGCTATCAGGCAGAAGACTTGGGAGAAGCTGATGTGGAATGCTTCCCCCCGTGTATGAGGCGCCTGGTGGCTTTGGCCCAAGCAGGGGAGAACATTTCACACCCAGGCAGGTTCGCCCTCACCTCTTTTCTATACGCAATAGGTCTGAGCAGAGAAGAGATATTGAGAATCTTCTCCGGATCACCTGATTTCGACGAGTCTAAGACCAAATATCAGATAAACCATATTACGGGAGAGATATCTGGCACTACTTATACCCCTCCTGAATGCTCGACCATGAGGACTAATGCTGTTTGCTTCAACGCTGATGATTTGTGCAAGTTGGAATGGGTCAAGCACCCTCTCATATACTATCGCTATCGTTTAAGAAAGAAAAGAAGGCAGCCAATGAAGGAAGAGGACCATTCGAAGGTCATCTCTAAAGAGAAGCCGATGCGACTCCAAGCAGGAGTCCCACCTAACCAAAAAGCAAGCAGCTCAAATCCCAAACCTGAGACATAAAAAAAGAATGTTCGTTACGTCTTCAACGTAATGCTACTGAATTGCGAGTTGGAGTTATAGCACACCCACCTTTTTCAATAGAAAGTGCGTTGAGATATGCGGGTTAGCATCAACTCTCAATAATATGCTAGGTTATGTCTTTATGACCATAACCCCAAATCGAAGGCGAGCTCTATTTCAAGGCTCTCCAAGTGCCATAGGCACGTTGCAATGCAGTCAGATTGCCCACCACAGCGAACCATATCATCATGATCTCAAAAATTGTGAGTGATAAGGACGCGAAGTCCAAAGTTCTGATGCCGTATGCTTCTAGCACGGCCTGAACGACGCATGCTATCACCATTAGCACCAAGCGGTCCGCTCTTCCCAACAGTCCCGCATATTGCCTCCCAATGCCCACCGCCTGGGCCTGAGTGCCCATATACGAAGTCAGGAGAACACCTACCATGGCTAGAATACCCAGGTACGGATCGCACCACGCACTGAAGGCTACGGCTCCTATCATAAGGACATCAGCATATCTGTCGATAACATGATCCACGAAGTCCCCTCTCTTACCTGCTTTACCTGACAATCTAGCCACTTTTCCATCCAGGGCATCGAGGAAACCGCTTAGAAGGATGATGAGAGAGGCGAGGGAAAGGAATGCGATGGTGAGGTGCTGATAAGAGAGATAGATTAGCAAAGCTGCTAGAGCCGCAAGCAACAGAGATGATAGAGAGATAAGATTAGGGTTGATGTCAGCGAATGCGCGGGCAGCTGGCTCCAATATGAATTCAGCCTTCTTGCGCTGGGCATCTAGAACCAATCCAACACCTCTTCGCTCCAGTCAAGATGACCAGCTTCGTACTTCTTCTTTTCTCCTCCCAATATCTCCTCCACTGCATCCGCCGTCTCCTTCACTGAGCGGTTGGTGGTATCTATCTCCAGAACTTCCTTTCCCGTATCCAATGCCTCTATCAAGATGACATCCAAAGCTTCTGCCTCCAAATTCTCCCTAATTTTATGCTCCGGGTAGCCTCGCATCTCTAGCCTGCTTCTCAACACACTGGGACGACAACGTAAAACGATGATGTATTCCACATCGAGCTCGTGCGCAAAATGGCCTATGACGATGGCTCCTTCGGGAATGTCTTCATGCGACATGGCAGAGGCCAGTTCTTCGATATCGACTTCATAGCTGCATCGTTTCCGGTCTATCCCTCCCAAAAGACCTTTGTTCTGAATGAAGCGATTCAGCTCGATTACGCAATGGCCTCTTTTGGCTAATTCTTCGCCCACCGAAGTCTTCCCCGTCCCAGGCGTGCCGCTCAAGGCTATCATCAGTTAAGCAGATGAGAAGTCGACAATAAAACATTCTTTGAGGTTGGATGTGAGGGATGGGGAGAAGCGTCCCCGTGAACCTTCTTTCCCTACCGTGCCCCTATAGAGGCAAGGAGACACCTACGCCTGATTATAAAAAACCGACTGGAGCATACTCAACAATAGTTTATAGCTATTCTTAAGGTTGATAAGCGGTGGGTAGAAATCTAGAATCTTGACGCCAAAGAATCGTAAAAGGAAAGCTTCAGCTTGGCGCTCTGCGAGCGCTCCTTTACAAGGGCGAGAAGGCCCGGAGGAGCCGCCACCGTGAATTCGAAGGGATACCTAACGTCCATAAGCCAAAGCTTCTCAGGTGGGGCTAGACCGAATTGGATGTCCTCACCCTCCAATGCTCTCCGTACATCCTCTTCGTGCCTCCTTCCGGCTCCCACCTCTCGGAGGGCAGCGACAATTCGTCGAACCATGTTGCGAAGGAACTCTCTGGCCTCCAAGTCTATGACTAAAAAATCGCCCGTGGGCGTAACCGATAATTTATCTAGAGTTCTTACGCTGGACCACCCATCGGGTTTGCAGAAGCGACGGAAATCATGTTCACCGAGGAAAAGCCCAGCGCATTTTTCCACGCGGGATATGTCGAGGCCCTGGCAAGGAAGGAAGTAGCGATACCAGCGCGCCTGGGCGCGCCTGGGCGAGAAGTTCTTGGGAACTTCGGCCCAAGCATAGAAGAAAACACTTTCTGAGACCGCGTTTAGAGCTTTAAGAAGGGACCGCCCGCGGAAGGAAGTGTCGAAAGCCACCACGTTGCCTAAGGCACTAACGCCTCTGTCCGTGCGGCTAGCAGTACGGAATCTCGCCGTTTGCGGGTCTTCTATGGCTTTAATGCGGCGCAGCGCTCTTATGACCTCAGCTTCTACTGTCGGTACCTCTGGCTGACGCTGAGAACCAAAGAAGTCCTGACCATCATAGGCCAATTTGACCGCTGCTCTCCAGGTCATGACATCACGGTTAAGTATGCAGGTGGCATTTAGATTTCGCTTACATGCCTGTCTTCCGCATAATCCTGGTCTCACCCAAGCACGACGGTAACATAGGTGCTGTAGCGAGATCCATGGGCAATTTTGACTTCAAGGATTTGGTTTTGGTTAATCCATGCCACATCACTGAGGAGGCTTACAAGAGAGCCAAGCACGCCGGTGATATCTTAAGAGGAGCCAAGATCGTAAAGGATTTTGACCAGGCAGTCGAGGAATGCGACCTGATCGTGGGTACCAGCGGCATCATAACACCAGGCGAAAAACATTATTTGCGCATCCCTGTCTCAGCCAAGGATTTCGCGGAGCGGGTGAGGGATTTTGAGGGGCGAGTCGCCATCCTCTTTGGACCTGAGGATACAGGCTTGCGACAGGAAGAGCTGATGCGCTGCGATATGCTGGTCCATATACCAGCCAGCGAACAATATCCTGTACTCAATCTCTCTCATGCCTCGTCCATAATAATGTATGAGCTGTTCCAGGTGCGGCCCAGGCCGAGTGGGCCAAGGGTTACGAATGAGCTGGAGAGGGAGAAGCTCTACCAATTCTTCGACGACCTCTTGCAAGCGATCGATTACCCTGAGTTCCGCAGGGAGCGTACCAGGATAATGTTCAGAAGGCTGATGGGTAGGGCCATACCCACAAAATGGGAGTTCCATACCATCATGGGTGTCCTGGGGGACGCGGCTAAGAAGATTAGAGCTTTGGAAGAGAGAAAAGGACCTTAGACGGTGAAACGCGATATTACCTCGCGCTGGGATATAGGCACTTTGTTGTAGATTTCATCAGCAATCTCCGCTATACCAGTCACCACAGCGATTAGCCTTATAGTGCCCTCGAACCTTTCATCCATGCGCGCTCCGAATATCACATTCGCCTCAGGATCAAGATTCGATGTGAGAGCGTTCATCACTTTATGCAACCTCTTCAAAGTAAGGTTGCTTCCCCCCGTTACATGAACTAGGGCACCTGTGGCGCTGCAGATAGGATAGTCGAGTAAAGGATTATTAAGAGCGTCCTTGACCACGCCTTCGGGATCTGAGTTTTCCCCATAAAGCACCGTGGAGACGCCACCGTGACGTACAATGGTCTTTAAGTCCGCGAAATCCAGGTTTATGAGGGAGCGCTCGGTAATAGCTTCCACTATGCCCTTTACCATCTCGGATATGAGCTCATCCATGACCGAGAGCGCCTGATGCAAGGGAAGGTTGGCCACCATGTCTAAAAGGCGATTGTTGTCCAGAACGAGGCAGGTATCAGAGCAGGCTCTCAAGGCGCGAAGCCCTCGGACGGCCAGCCTGCTCCTTGATCCTTCCATGTCGAAGGGCATGGTGGCTATGGAGACGACCAAGGAGCCACACCTTTTAGCTATGTCCGCTATCACCGGTGCGGCTCCAGTGCCGGTCCCACCTCCCATACCTACCGTCACGAAGGTTAGGGAGGCGCCCTGCAGCAACTTGGAAATCTCTGATGCTGCATTCTCTGCGCATACCCTCCCTATTTCTGGATTCGCCCCAGCCCCGTTGCCATTGGTTATACCTTGCCCGATGAGGAGACGTCTGTGAGCTTTGATCTTGGCCAGGGCTGGACGGTCGGTGTTGATGGCTATAGTCTCCACTCCTTGGAGACCAATCTCGTTCATCCGGTCGACGGAATTGCATCCTCCGCCTCCACATCCGACGATGACGATGCGTGGCTTGCCTGCGCTCGCCAGGTCATCATCGGTGATGTACTCCCACCCCACTTGAACACCCCATCCTGCGTCCAAGCAGCGCGCTTACTTCATCTCCTCCATAGCGCGGTTAAGGCGCTTACGGACATACTCCCTAACCGCATTTCGGATCGCGTCGTCAATGGATACCGAATCCCCTTCCTGGACCAGGGCCTCCAGCTCCACCACGTTGCCTTTAGGAAGTTCCACCGTAATCCGCTCTATGTATTCCGGAGTAAAGTGCTTCTCCACGAAGGAATCCAAAGCCGCCCTAATCGCGTCTGATATGGTTGGGAACTTCCCCTTCTCCACCAATTGTTGGAGGGCGTTCAGCTTGTCAGCTGGAATCCTTACCGTGATCCTTTCGGTGTCTCCCATGGCACAACTCCGCGCGCGCTTTTGTCCGACTATTGTCGGACATCCGTATGTATTCTCATGGGGGTTATTTATAGATTGGCGAGTGAAACAACCACCAGGACTTAGTTACTGAAGTCTCAAAGAGGGTTTCTGAGTTCCCTTGCATTCGTGTAATGCTGGGATGATCTTACGTTGGTAGGAAAGAATATAGGAGTCTATGAGTTCTCAACATGGATTAGGGACAAGTGAATGCAACGCATACCTATCTTTGACAATCACCTCCATCTGAGTCCAGAGGGGCGCAACGTCGAGGCGGTAAAGGAATTCGTAAAAGAAGGAGGGACCCACTTCATACTTTGCCATCTTCCTTACGCGAGCGTTCCCATAAACAAGGGTGAGGATTTTCTCCGTTCTTATGAAATCACTCTGCAGTTAGGGGAAAAGTGCCGGAAAGAGGCCGAAGTGGGCGTGGATATCATTATCGGACCGTATCCCGTGCTTTTACTAGATCTCGCTAAGAAACATGGCCTCTCAGAAGCCATGAATATAATGCGCCAGGGCATGGAATTGGCTCAGAGCTTGGTCCGTGAAGGAAAGGCTGTAGGCATAGGGGAGATTGGAAGACCGCACTTTCCCGTTTCCGAAGAGATTATGGAAGCTTCGAACGAGCTTATGTCTTATGGTATGCAATTGGCCAAAGAAGCTTCTTGTCCTGTAATCCTGCATACAGAGAGCGCTACACCTTCTACCATGCTAGAAATAGCTAGAATGGCGGATCGGGTGGGGCTCCCGCGTGAAAAAGTGGTGAAGCATTATTCGCCCCCTTTAGTAAAGGAGGAGGAGAACTCAGGCCTTTTCCCATCGATATTGGCAAGCCGAATGGCAATGACCGAAGCCTTGTCCAAAGGAAAGCGGTTTTTGGTTGAGACCGATTATTTAGATGATCCGAAGCGGCCAGGCGCGGTCATGTCCATAACCACAGTGCCTAAGCGCACAAAGGCCCTGTTGAAAACAGGGATAATGAGCGAGGAACAAGCATATGCTATTCATCAGGAGAATCCCGGAATAGTGTACGGCATTACGGTGAGATGCTGAGTCATTTTGGATTGCCTTCAGATCCTGATTTGGAACCTTGAGAACTCGTTCCTGAAATCACTCCATTTAACTTCAACCTTGTCTATTCTTGCTCTCGGATGTTCCTCTCGCAACCGCCGCACCACCTCCTCAATGGCTAGCTTCTCCCCTTCGAAGCAGGCTTGAACCGAGCCATCAGGAAGATTTCGTACCCAACCTGTTACCTTCTCCTGATTGGCGAAGCGAGCCGTATAATCCCTAAAATGAACTCCCTGCACTACACCGGTGAAGCGCACGTCAGCCCTCACCTTCATGGTTAAATGATTGTCGGGCTCGATTTATGAAATTTGTCTCAAATAAGAGAATTGGCAGACAAATTGTCCGACATTTTAAAAAGACTTATATACTGTGATATTATATTTATGCTTGACCAGAAGGGATAGCACCGCTGGTTAGGACCAAGCCTGGTCCGGGGATGGATGGGATTATGAAATCATTGGTGGAAGAAGCGCTGGCTAGGACTGGTGGGATGGGTGCTCAGGCTCCGGCCCAGAGCTTAACGCCGCCCGCTCCGCCGGAACCTACAGGGGATACGGCTGACGCGGAGCTGCTAGATATTCTGCAAAAATTGAAAACGAATGTCAAGATTATCGGTTGTGGCGGGGGTGGCTCCAACACCATCGCCAGGATATGTCAGGAAGGCATAATCGGAGCAGAGCTCTTCGCTGCCAATACCGATGCGCAGCACCTACTTGCTATCAGAGTTCCTCATAAGGTCTTATTAGGCAGGCGCTCGACCCGAGGTCTGGGGGCAGGAGCCCTGCCTCAAGTAGGAGAGCAGGCGGCACGTGAAGCGGAGGAGGAGTTGAAAAAGATCGTGTCCGACGCGCATCTCGTCTTCATCACGGCTGGGATGGGCGGCGGGACAGGCACTGGCTCCGCCGCGGTGGTGGCGCAGCTGGCCAAAGAAGCAGGCGCATTAGCGGTGGCGGTTGTCACCACGCCCTTCAAAGGCGAAGGCAGGGCGCGTATGGAGAATGCGGAGTGGGGGCTGGAGAGGCTTAGGAATGTGGCGGATACGGTGATCGTGATCCCCAACGACAAACTACTTGAACTCGCCCCGAGACTCCCTCTCAACCAAGCCTTCAAGGTGGCAGACGAGGTCCTCATGCGTGCCATAAAAGGCATAACGGAACTCATCACCAAGCCTGGGCTGGTAAACCTGGACTTCAACGATGTGAAGACAATAATGAAAGGCGCGGGAGTGGCCATGATAGGCCTGGGTGAGAGCGACGGGCACGCTGAGGACAGGGCCATGGAGGCTATAGAGATGGCGCTGAACTCGCCTCTGCTGGAAGTGGACATCTCTGGTGCCAACGGTGTGCTGGTAAATGTGATAGGTGGACCCGACATGACCATTTCCGATGCGCAAAAAGTGGCAGAGGAAGTGCAGAAGCGCGTCAGCCCTACGGCACGCATAATATGGGGGGCAGCGATCGACCCCGCTTTAGAGCACAAGATTCGTGTTATGGTGATTGTGGCTGGAGTCCAGTCCAAGCAGATCATCGGTCGCCAGACCGAATTTACCCGCCTCAAGGATGCAGATGTGGACTTCATCCGCTGAGTGATTCGAGGTCCACCGGTCGTCCCTTCCAGGGGACGACCGGTCAACCCTTTGGGATCGCACCGTCGATGAAGGACTGGCGCATAGAAATCTTTTAAATCGAATTCGCATATAGGCCTTGAGGGACGCGGTATGATTGCCACGTCCCTCGTCTCCCCCAGGAGGATTGCAAATGAAGTCGTTCATCAGCGACGCCCTCGCGCGCGCAGGACCAACAGCCGTTCCGACCCCCGAGCCGACATCATCATTCCAGCCCTTTTCCGATCAGGATGAGGAGTTAGAGAGAATTCTGGCAAGCCTAAAGACGAACATCAAGATTATAGGATGCGGTGGAGGTGGATGCAACACCATAGACCGCATGACTGAGGTTGGGATCTCTGGAGCTGAGCTTTACGCATGCAATACCGATGCGCAGCATCTCTTGGCTATAAGGGCGCCGCATAAGATTCTGCTGGGACGAAGATCCACTCGAGGCCTTGGTGCGGGTGCTCTGCCTCAGGTGGGGGAAGAGGCTGCCAGGGAAGCCGAGGCGGAGTTGAAAAAGGCTCTGCAGGGAGCAGACATCGTTTTCATTACCGCTGGCCTGGGTGGCGGTACTGGAACTGGGTCAGCCCCCTTCGTAGCCCAATTAGCAAAGGAGCTAGGTGCTCTGACCATTTGCGTCTGCACCTCACCCTTCAAGGCTGAAGGAGTGATTAGGGCAGAGAATGCGGAGTGGGGGCTGGAGAGGCTTAGGAATGTGGCGGATACGGTAATCGTGATCCCCAACGACAAGCTCTTGGATTTAGTCCCACGGTTGCCATTGAATGCTGCCTTCAAAGTTGCAGATGAGGTTCTGGTCCGCGCTATAAAAGGCATAACGGAACTCATCACCAAGCCTGGGCTGGTAAACCTGGACTTCAATGACTTGCGCACCATCATGAAAGGCGCGGGAGTGGCCATGATAGGCCTGGGTGAGAGCGATGAGGACGATAGGGTAGAAAAGGCGGTGGATGAAGCCATCAATTCACCACTCATAGATGTGGATATTACTGGTGCTTCCGGTGCCCTGATAAATGTTATGGGTGGCGACAACATGTCCGTGGCCGAGGCGGAGAAAGTAGCTGAGATCATCCAGTCCAGAATCTCTCCCAACGCCAGGATCATCTGGGGCGCGGCGGTAGACCCGGCCCTTCAGGACAAGGTGCGGGTGATGGTGGTTATAACCGGGGTGAAGTCGAAGCACATTCTTGGTCCCAAAGAGGCCCGAGGGACGATAAAAAGCATGGACGTAGACTTCATAAGATGAACCAAAAGCAATTTAATATAGAAGGGATTCGGGAGTCTTACAAGAGAGTATCGCGATGGACATCGTTGATAAGTCTTGGGAGGTCCAAAAGGACATTGAGGAGCGAGTCTCCAGAATCGGTAAGGGCAAGTATGGCCGCGTCATAAAGATGGCGCGCAAGCCCACCCGCGATGAGTATGTCAAGACCATAACCATAACCGGAATTGGTCTGGCACTCATTGGAGGCCTAGGGTTCCTCATCTACCTAATTTGGAATACGTTCATCATCTGATACTCTACTAAACCCCGGAGTGCGCTTTCCATGAATGATCAAACACCTCAACCCCCTGCACCTGCGCCCCCCACTATGCCCGCTCCAGCTCCGACGCAGGTAGTGGCACCAGCGCAGGTTTCGATAATCCTCACTGGTGAGAAGGACGAGCGCAAGGTACCCGCTGGCGGGAGCACCGTATGGAACCTTCAATTGAAGAGCGATGCTGGCGGTAAGCACAAGGTCAAGCTAGTATTAAGCATCAAGGTCATCTCGTCCCAGGAGGGAGCGGCAGATTGGTTCCTTCGCCTATACGATTCTACCGGACTCATATGGGATAGCGCCTCCGCAGCGGCGCCTGAGCTGATCCTGAACATGGAGGGGCCCCATGCCAAGATTTTGAAATTGGAAATGGAAGCCCCTAAAGGAGTGAGATACGGGGAGGGGGCGATTGCCAAGCTCGAGGCTTGCTATGAGGATGGCAGTTCATGCCAGAATATGGAGTTCAAGGCCATGGCTCGTCAGTCAATAGTGGTCCTCAAGGCTTCTATCGGTCACGAAAGGAATGTAGCCGATGACGTAGCCAGCAAAGCCAAGAGTGGCAAGAGCGGCATATATGCCATACTTGCCCCCAACAATTTACGTGGATATGTCCTGATTGAAGGTATGAACACGGATGAGCTGAAGGAGGCGGTGAGAGGGGTCCGACGCGCCCGGGGCTTAGTGGAGGGCGAGACCAATTTCGCCGATATCGACCATTTCCTGACGCCTAAACCATTGGTTTCCGGCATTCAGGAGGGGGATGTGGTGGAGCTCATCGCTGGACCCTTTAAGGGCGAGAAAGCTCGAGTCAAGAATATCGATGAGACTAAAGAGGAAATCACGGTGGAATTGATAGAGGCAATGGTCCCCATCCCCGTGACCGTTCGTGGTGATAGCGTTCGCGTATTAGAAAAGGAGAAGTGAGGATATGGCAGATACTATTGAGGTGCTCGTGGACGGGGGCAAAGCAACGCCCGGTCCTCCCTTAGGTCCAGCGCTTGGGCCTATGGGGGTGAATGTTGTCCAGGTGGTCGCCAAGATCAACGAGAAAACGAAGAGCTTCGAGGGCATGAAGGTGCCGGTCAAGGTCATTATTGATCCTAAGACCAAGAGCTTCGACATTAAAGTGGGAACGCCTCCAACTTCACAGCTTTTGCTCAAAGAAATAGGAGCAGAGAAAGGGTCAGGAACACCTAATAAGAGCAAAGTTGGCGACCTCAGCTTGGACCAAATAATAAAGGTTGCCAATATGAAAAGCGATTCCTTGATGGGCAAGGATCTTAAAAAGAAAGTCCTAGAGGTTGTGGGCGTCTGTGTCTCCACTGGCATAAGCATCGAAGGCAAGGACGCCAAGGTAATGCAGAAGGAGATTAGAGAGGGGAAGTGGGACGCCAAGCTTTCGGCTTAGGCATCCCCTCTTGTGCATAAAGCTTATAAAGGGAAGGTGCATAGAGGGACTCCACCACTGTAGGAGAGCCTAGGCTCGTGAGCACTACAGGAGAGGATGAATTTGGTCGAGAAAAAGACTTTGGACGCCGTCAAGAAGGCGCTGGAAAACCATAAGAAGCGCAATTTTACTGAGACGGTGGACATTTCCATTAATCTGAAGGACATAGATCTTAGCGTACCTAAGAACCGAATTCAGGATGATATTATCCTACCAAACGGTAGAGGGCGTCAGGTGCGGGTCTGCGTCATCGGCGGCAACGAGATGGTGGCGAAGGCTAAGTCCATCGCTGACCGCGTGTTGACCGCGGATGAGTTGGGCAAGATCGCTGAGGATAAGAAGCTAGCGAAGAAGATGGCCAATGAATTCGATTTCTTCATCGCTGAAGCTACATTGATGCCTGTGGTCGGTAAGCGCTTGGGGATGGTTCTGGCCCCTAGGGGCAAGATGCCCAAGCCAATACAGCCTGGAGCGGATCCCAAGCCTATAATAGAGGCATTAAGAAAAACAGTAACGGTCCGGAGCAAAGACCGCAAGACCTTCCACGCTCCTGTGGGTACGGTCGAGATGACCCCAGAACAGATTGCTGAGAACATCGATATGGTCTTAAAAAGGGTAATAGGAAAGCTGGAAAGAGGAACACAGAACATCGGCTCTGTTTATGTCAAGACGACCATGGGGCCTGCGGAGAGGATAATGTGAGGTGAGATGATTGGCGCACGTAGCAGCTTGGAAGAAACAAGTTATCAAGGAGCTGGTCGATGCCATGAAGTCCCATCACTCCGTGGCCGTGGTCGACCTACACGGAATACCATCAGCCCAGCTACAACTCATGAGGCAGGGGATGCGACCCAAAGCCGCTGTGATTATGTCCCGCAATACCTTGCTGAACATCGCAGTGGACGAGGCTGCCAAAGAGAGACCTGGCCTGGAGAAAATAAAAGAGTTCATCAGCGGGCAATGCGCCATCGTAGCCACTGACGAGAACCCCTTTAAGCTATTCAGGCGGATGGAATCAACGAAGAGCGCAGCCCCAGCTAAACCGGGAGACGTGGCCCCAAAGGATATAGAGGTTAAGGCAGGGGAGACACCGTTCAAACCCGGCCCCATAGTAGGCGAGTTGCAGAAAGTCGGGATTCCGGCCGGCATCGAGGGCGGGAAGATCGTCATCAAGAAGGATAAGGTGCTGGTCAAGAAAGGGGAGGTCATCTCGGCAGAGCTGGCGGCAGTTTTGCCCAAGCTGGAGATCCTCCCTATGACCGTGGGCATGGACCTGAAAGCGGTCTTCGAGAATGGACTGATATATAAGAAGGACGTCTTGGACGTGCCTGCGGATTACTACACAGGAATGATCGCGCTGGCATCACGCAACGCCATGGCGTTGGCTGTGGAGGTGGCCTATTTCGCGCCAGAAACCATGGCCCCCTTGTTAGCCAAGGCGTATAGGAACGCGGTGGCGATCTCTTCGGAGGCAGCGTTCCCGACAAAGGACACGATACAATTCCTCTTGGCAAAGGCGGAGGCGAGCATGCTCGCCCTGGCAGCTCGGATCCCTGAGCTGGCGGATGAGCGAGTGAAAGAGAGGCTGTCATCAACGCCCTCCTCATCGGCGCCCTCTCCTAGCGCGAAGGAGGAGCCGAAAGAGGAGAAGAAAGAGGAGAAGGTCAGCGAGGAGGATGCCGCGGCTGGCCTTGGTGCACTATTCGGATGAGATAAAGGAGGCAAAAACATGGAGTATGTATACAGCGCTTTGGTTCTTCACGCCGCTGGAAAGCAGATCACCGAGGACGCGGTCGCCAATGTCCTAAGAGGCGCCGGGGTCGAACCCGATGTCACAAGGATAAAGGCCCTTACCGCTTCTCTCGAGGGTGTCAATATCGACGAGGCTATTAAGAGCGCCGTCATTGCGACCCCCGCCGCTGCCCCTGCAGCAGCTGCCGCTCCAGCCGCGGAGAAGAAGGAAGCGAAGAAGGAAGAGGAGAAGAAGGAACAGGTCAGCGAGGAAGAGGCTGCAGCCGGCCTCGGTGCTCTGTTCGGTTGAGCCGAGCAGCGCAGGTTCGCCCCGCCCTCACCTGTTTCCGGCCCATCAGGAGCCGCTCGGCATCCTACGAGCTGCTCCTGTCAGGCCACCTAAACCAATTATCTAAATATTCTTCTCACAAAGTGTTTGGCCTGAGTCTGAACCTTTAAAACTGGAATATGATAGATACGCCGTTCGACATTTCACATCTTCTCTATGACTTGCGCGACCTCCTTCTCAATGAGCTCCGCCACCTCATGGGTCAATTTCGCCTTCATATCCTCGGGAACAAACTTGACGCCTAACTCCGCGGAGCACTTAGCCATCTTCACCAGGGCATAAGCCTCACGCATCTTTGCGTCGAGAAATTCCTTTACTGCCTCCTTGAGTTCCGCCTTAAGCTGTGGGTTCTCCTCGATCTTCTGCTTTATCTGCCTTTTGATCTCATCCTTGACTAGGTCCCTAATGGCCTCTATTATCAAGTCTTCAGTGTTGCTCACACCTATCGTGGTCCTAAGCATTTGGTCGACTACCATTCGAGCTCACTCAATAGCGAATCATGAACAGCAGGATATAATTACGTTTTGACGCTAAGGCACACACCTCATCATGCTGGTGCTAGGTGTTTTGTATTCGCGCGCCAGGGAATGAGACAAGGTTAAATAAGCACGACCTTCTTCTTCGATGAGCGGTATGAGACTTGATGAGATCTATAAACTCGCAGTGAAGGCGGGAATGGAGGCAGATCCCCGCACTAAGAAAGAGATTGAGGCGGAGTTGAGGAGCCAGAAAGAGAAATTTGAAAAATTGGATGAAAAATCCAAGGATAGATTCGATAAGGATCTTCTCTGGAATCCCTATCATGATTCCAGAATTCTGTTCGGCGATGATGACATGGAGGTTAAGAGCGTGCTTTTCGGCATCGATGTAACCTCGGGAGAGGTGCTCCTTGCCGACCGCCTTAGGGAGAGGGGAAAGGATGTGGATCTTATAATCAGCCACCATCCTTTAGGAAAAGCTAGAGGCCTTTTCCCTGAAATGCTACATGTGCAGGAGGATATGTACCATGATTATGGAGTACCTATCAATGTCATCGAGGATATCATGGCTCCGAGGATTAAGGAGGTGATGCGTGGAGTACACCCTGGCAACTTCAATCAGCCAGTGGACGCGGCCCGACTCCTGGGTATACCTTTGATGTGCCTGCATTCCCCCTGCGACATGCTAGGTCAGAGATATGTGCAGAGGCTAATGGATAAGAGGAAACCGCGCAAGGTCTCCGACGTCATCGATATCCTGCTGAACCTGCCCGAGCAGGACCAAGCCGCACGATATAATAATTCGCCTGAAGTACTGGTGGGCGATAAGAGCCGCAGGGCAGGGAAGGTGCTGGTGAAGTTCGCTGGAGGCACCGCTGGCCCCAAGGAAATGTACGATGCCCTGGCCAAGGCAGGAATAGGAACCATTGTCTGCATGCATGTGCCTGACAACCATATCGAGGAGGCGAAGAAAGCGCATGTCAATCTGGTGGTCTCCAGCCATATGGCCTCGGATTCGATAGGGATCAATCTCTTCGCTGATATGCTGGAAAAACAGGGTGTAAAGGTGGAGCCTTTCTCAGGGTTTATAAGGGTCAGAAGAGGGAAAAGGTGAGGGGTGTGTGAGGGGCGAATACCAGGAGCGTAATTCTAGGATATTCAAAGATGTGTCCAAATTAAGCTTCGACTATGTGCCGGAAAAGCTAGTGCATAGAGAGAATCAGCTAGCTAAACTCTGGATGCTATTTCGCCCATTACTGGAGGAGGGGGTTTCCCAAACCGCCCTCCTCACGGGACCCGTAGGCACAGGAAAAACGGCAACCTCAAAACGATTCTGCCTCGACCTTGTGAGGGAGGCACAGGCAAAAGAGAGGGCCATAGATTTCGTTATAGTGAATTGCCGTCAAAGGAACACAGAATCCAGTGTACTATTACGTTTGGTTACACACTTCGACGAGCGCTTTCCCGATAGAGGCTTCTCCTCCGCGGAGATGCTGCGCTCCCTGCGCAAGCACATCGATAAACGCAGGATCCATCTGGTTGTAGTCTTGGATGAGGCGGATGTTCTCCTGCGAAAGGGTGCGGGAGACTTAGTATATCATCTATCACGCTTC
Organism: Methanomassiliicoccales archaeon; assembly: GCA_038740345.1. NCBI lineage: Archaea > Methanobacteriati > Thermoplasmatota > Thermoplasmata > Methanomassiliicoccales > Methanomassiliicoccales archaeon. The sequence goes on along the minus strand of JAVYMA010000012.1, from coordinate 14,811 downwards.
GATGAAGAGAAGGTGGCTGGAAGAGCCTCGCTGTCATTGATTCTGGTTTCACAGCGCCAAATCCTGGAGATGTTGGACCCTGCCTCTGCCTCCACGTTCAAAAGGGCGAACGTTGTGGTCTTTGACCGTTACAACGCCGAAGAACTCGCAGATATCGTGGCGGATCGTGCCGCCCTGGCCATGTTCCCCGAGGCGATAAGCAGGGAATGCATCGACCTGATCGGAGACATTGCCTCAGAGTTCGGAGATGCCCGCTTCGCCATCGAACTATTGGAAAAAGCAGGAATGCTGGCAGAGGAGGAATCCGCAGAGAGGGTGACGGCAGAGCACGTGCGCGCGGCCAAAGCTCTCACCTACTCTGTGGTAACCGAGAGTAAGATCGAGGAGTTGGATAAGCAGAGGAAGTTGGTTCTGCTTTCCATCGCTCGCGCTATCAAGGGAGAGGCGTATGTCACCACAGGTGAGGTAGAAAGGGTGTATAGAGTGGTAGCTGAGGAATATGGGGAGAAGGCGCGCGCACACACTCAATTCTGGGCCTACCTTCAAGACCTGGCCAATGAAGGGCTGATCAGCACCAAAGTAGCGGGCGAGCCCTCAGGTGGAGGGAGGACCACCTACATCTCCCTCCCGGACATCCCCGCTTCGATATTAAAAGAGAAGCTGGAGTCCATGATGCAATGAAAGCAGCTGAGGGAGCTGGAAAATAATTTAGCGTTATTCGGCTTATCTTTGGCTCGGTGTATCTATGCTCCAAACCCCTCTTCACGAGCAGCATGTGCGATTAGGCGCCAAAATGGGGCCCTTCGCCGGCTGGGAGATGCCTATACAGTATTCCAGTATCATAGAAGAGCACATGGCTGTGCGAAAAGCCGCTGGCGTCTTCGATGTTTCTCATATGGGAGACATCTTGATAAGAGGAAAGGGTGCGCGCGAGGCTTTAGCAAAGCTATGCACCAACAAGGTTGAGGATATTCCCCCGGGCAGAGGGATTTACAGTCATATTCTAAACGAGCAGGGCCACATCATCGATGACGTAATCATCTATCATTATGCTGAGGAGATATATCTGATGGTTCCTAACGCGTCTGGTAGGGGGAAGGTGTTAGCCTGGCTTCAATCGCATAGCATGGGACAGGAGATATTGGACTTATCCGACCGCATCGCCTGCATCGCCCTTCAGGGACCCAAATCCTCCGAGATACTTGAAGACCTGACCTTCTCCGATCTCTCAGCCCTGAGACGCAATTCCTGCGAGCTGACAGAGCTGTTCGCGGATCCCGATCTCACTGAAGGCTTATTCGACAGGTATCAGCCCACTGGATTCTTGTGCGATATTCTGGAAAGCAAATGCCGACCCAAAACCAAGGGTCAGCTAGGATTCAATGAGACTGCCTACCTATGCCGAACCGGATATACCGGCGAGGATGGTTTCGAGATTATGGTGGAGAACGCCGTGGCTCCCATCCTCTGGCAGATCCTACTTAGGACTGGAGCTGATAAAGGTCTTAAGCCATGCGGACTCGGAGCCCGTGACACCTTGCGTCTGGAGATGGGTTTCCTTCTCTCCGGGACTGACTTCGATGGCTCCCAGAGCACTCTGCAGACGGGACCAGCATGGGTCCTCAAGATGGACAAGGATTTCATCGGCAAAGAAGCACTCATGAGACAAAAGGAGTACGGTGATTATGAGAGGCTAGTTTGCCTAGAGCTCTTAGAGAAAGGCGTACCGCGCCATGGCTATGAAATAATGGCCAAAGGAGAGGTGGTGGGACGGGTGACTAGCGGTACCATGTCGCCCTGCCTTAAAAAAGGAATCGGAATGGGCTATGTGCGACCACCGTATCATCAGGAAGGGTCGCGGCTGGAGATTGCCATAAGAGGGGCGAGTGTGAAGGCTGAGGTGGTAAGACCGCCCTTCATCAGGCGGAGTAGAACTGCGGAATAGCGATCATAAGTCTTAATCGATTATTTGAGCTGGGTGAACTGGATGCCGCGGCGCACAGGTAAGGTGGTGCAAACCCTTCTGGATCTGCTAGCCCGGCCCAGCGCTTATGGCCAGGATAAGTACCAGATCGTCTCCTATGTGATGGATTGGTTCTCGGACCTGGGCATGAGCGTCACTTTGCATGGGCAGGAGAACTTGCCGGCGATATGCGCTACTAATGGTGCAGGTGGCCTCATCCTCTCAGGTCATTTGGACACCGTCCCTATAGGGAACAATTGGGAGATGGAGCAAGGACAGGTGGTAGGCGGTCGTATATATGGCAGGGGGGCGGCGGACATGAAGGGTGCGGTGGCATCAATGTTGCACGCCTGCGTCGAATTAATGCGCCAGGATCTTCGCTTCTCCGTCCTTTTGACCACGGATGAGGAGGAGAAGATGACAGGGGCATACGCTCTTGCCGAGCTAGACGTGGTAAAGGAGGCCAAGGGCATATTGGTTGGTGAGCCCACCGATCTTCTTCCAGCCTATAAGGAGAAAGGCATTTCACGCTTCCGTCTCACCACCTATGGCACAGCGGCTCATGCGAGCCAGCCCTGGCTGGGGGAGAACGCCATACAGAAGATGTCGTCCCTCCTTGAACGATTGAATAAGTGGGCAAGGGCTCCCGAAGGACCCACTGAAGATATGACTCTCTGCATCTCCATGATTCGAGGGGGTATCAAATCCAACATGGTCCCCGATAAATGCGAGGTGGACATAGATGCCCGCTTTCCCAAGCCTTTGACCTATCAAAAGGTCAGGACCATCATAATGGATGAGCTGAAAGGCGCGGACTATGATATCCAGATGCTATATGAACTGGAAGCCTATGAGGCGGACCCCAACTCAGAGATAGCACGATTGGCACAAGAAGTTACGGGTTCTGAACTCACCATCGTGCCCTATGCCACAGAGGCCCCGATCTACGCTGCTGTGAACCCTAATGTCTTGGTCTGCGGACCTGGAGCCATGACCATGGCGCATGCGGACGACGAGTATGTGGAGAGATGGCAGCTAGAACGGGCAGTGGAAATTTATACGGCGATGGCGGAGCGGATGGCTCAGGGATAGCAGCGAGCTACGGTGCGGGGAAATGGCACTGCGTCACGGATGTGCTCCAGCTTGCAGATCCACCGCACGACCCTCTCCACGCCCAAGCCAAAGCCTGAATGCGGCACGGATCCAAACCTCCTAAGATCCAGGTACCATTGATAGGCCTCGATAGGTATGTTGTCTTGTTGAAGCCTTTGTATTAGTTTTTCCAGGTCTGTCTCCCTCTCTGAGCCCCCGATTATCTCTCCATAACCCTCTGGGGCTAAAAGGTCGGAACATTTGACGGTCCTGGGATCTTGAGGATCTTCCTTCATATAGAAGGCCTTTATCTCTTTGGGGAAATTGGTGATGAAGACTGGGACTTTCTCGTCTGCAGTGAAAGCCCTTTCCTCAGGTGCCCCCAGATCGCTTCCGAAGTTAAGCTCGAAGCCGAGGGATCTCAGCTTTTCTATGGCCTGGGAATAAGGTGTTCGCTTGAAGGGTGGGCGTACCTCCTTCAAATCATTCGGATCCCTTCCTAGCAATCTCAATTCCTCAGGACGCTCGACCCTCGCCTTTTCCACCATGGCCGCGACCAGTCCTTCCTGCACCTCCATGTTCTCTTCATTATCCATCCAGGCCTCCTCGAGTTCCAGGTGCCAGTACTCGGTAAGGTGCCTCGTGGTCCTAGATTTCTCGGCCCGGAAAGAAGGGGTTAGGGAATACACTCGCTCCAAGGAAAATATCAGTGCTTCCAAATACATCTGGGCACTCTGACTTAGATACGCTTCGCGATCGAAGTATTTTAGCTTAAACAGGGTCACCCCGCCCTCGCATGCATTCTGCGTTAGAACGGGTGGGGTGACCTCGATGAAATCGTTATGCTTCAACCATTCCCTGGCCCCTTCCAACAAAGAGGCTTTCACTTTCATCACCGCTGCCTGCTCCCTGGACCTAATCCAGAGATGACGATTGTCCAGCAGAAGCTCTTCGCTCTGATACTCCGTGATGGGAAATGGCTGTGCTAAGGATACCAGCTTAAAGCGGGTTGCCTTTATCTCATAACCACCTGGAGCTCGAGGATCCTCACGAAGCTCTCCGCTCACGATCACTGACGACTCCACTGGAGCAGATTTCGCCGCTTCGAATTCTTCTTCGGGTAGGGAGCCCTTTTTCACCGTCACCTGCATTATGCCAGTTGAGTCCCGCACCACCGCAAAGACGATGGCACCGCTACTGCGAATGCGGTATATCCATCCTTTTATGGTCTCACTGCCTCCCTCTGCAGGGGAGGCGAAAATCTGAGAGATCTTCCTGGAGGGGACCATAGGCTCTTCAACCACTTACAGATAGTTTTCCCTTTCGGTCCCATGGATGATAGGCGCGGGTTCGAGAAAGGATATGTTTATCTTCGGTGTCGATTGATTGCTTGGCATGGTCGTGAGGCTTGCAAAGGAGGACGACCTTCGAGGATTGGAGAGGATTGAGCGCTCCTCATTCCGTAAAGAAAGATTTCCCCGAGCGCTTCTGGCCTTTCTTTTGTGCTCAAACGCCTTCATGACCGTGGTGGATGAGACAGATGGGGTACTAACGGGGTATGCCTCGGCTTATTTGGATGCAAGGGAAAGCGCAAGACTGGTATCCCTTGCCGTTCTTCCCGCATTCAGGGGTAGGGGCGTGGCTAAAAGATTAATGGAGAAAGTAGAGCTGGGATGCATAGAAAAAGGGGTGAGGGAGATATCTCTGGAAGTCTCCATCTCCAACTTGATAGCTTTACACCTTTATTTAAGGCAGGGATATGAAATTGCGGGCATCATAAAAAACTATTATGGCGCGGGCCATGACGCCTTCTACATGGAGAAGAAGATTTATAAAATGGAGAACGAAGAACCCCCAAATCCACAAGGGCTCTAGAGATTGATTTAATGACTGGCAAGCTTAAAAGTACAAATCTTAGGTTCACGAATTTTTAAATAGTGAACCGTGTATTCGGCGCTTGATATCTGCCCTCGCTCGAAGCAGCTAGAGGTGAAGCAAATGGAAGAGACCCTGTGCAATGTGGAGTTCCTCAAGAATAACAATACTTACATCGCCAGAGTGCAGAGCGACCTAGGAGGAATGAGGGAGTACCGCAGCTCTAGCTTCGAGGAGGTGCTAGAGCAGGTCATAATCGACCTCCAGGAAGAGTTCGAGACCGCTATGTAAACTCGACGCTGAGAGCTTATTGCTCTTGGCGTTGGTGATGTCCTATATCGGGCTTGATGGGAGGAGATGCCGTTTCCTTAGGGCGGAAATGGAGGTTAAACATATGCAGGAAACTGACAAATCGGATCTGGATGAGGTCATCTCAAACTATTATGGCGATGAGCAGGTCACCGCCCTTATCAATCTCAAGGTCGACACTAAAGATGCCGATAAAATTGCGGAAAGGATCTCCGGTTTCCTGCCAGTGGAGGATGTGTTTCTGGTCACGGGGGATACGGATATAGTGGCCAAAGTTAAGGTTCAGACCTATAACCAGTTGAAAAGATTCATAATCGAAGACCTTTCCAAGATAGAAGGTGTAAAAGATACAAAGACGCTAATGGTGGTGAGCACTTTCAAGGAACGGGGCGAGCTGCGTTTCGAACCAGGCGAGAGCGAGACGACAGGCGATGCCTGAACCGAAATATTCTCACGATCCAGGAGGGATGATGCATGGTAGACGCGGACACAAAGATGAAGCAGATCATCGATGTCCTTGACCAACTGGCAGAGGATACATCGGTCCCTAGAAATATCAGGCGGGGGGCGACCTCGGCCAAAGAAAGACTGCTGCAACAGAAAGAGGCCTTGGATGTAAGGGCAGCCAGCGCTATCTTCATATTGGATGAGCTGGCCAACGACCCCAACATACCCTTGCATGGTCGTACCCTAATCTGGAATATAATCAGCCAATTGGAGACGATAAAATAAACTCAGCTTTTTCTTTTTCCCGACTCCTTCAATCTGGCCTGTGTTTAGAGGGGAAAAGGTTTATCATTGCAGCCACGATTCCGAGGGTCAAAGCGGCTGTGGTCTAGTGGTTATGACCGAAGCTTCCCAAGCTTCTAACCCGGGTTCGAATCCCGGCAGCCGCACCTAATTACCTGGGCAGTAGCTTATGCCCCTTTCCTTCGAATACGGCTACCAGCACATTCCCTTCACGCACTTCCACTTCATAGACTGAGCCTTTTTCATCCTCTGCTCTCTTCTTGGCCGTGGCAATCAATTTTCCTCTTGCCGGCCGTAGGAATCTGATGCTAGCCTCCTTAGCGACCTGTGTATATTTCCCCATATTGCAGGCCAGGGCGAATGCTTGATCAGCGAGTGAGAAAATTGCTCCTCCATGGGCTGTGCCTACGCTGTTCCGTTTGCCCTCTAGGTCCATCTCCACCTGTACTTCCTCCTCTGTCATCTTGATGGTCCTCATATTCATCATAATAGGGTATTCGCTGCAATCAATGGCCTTTAGTCTTTCTTCAATATCCTCGTAGATGATGAGCGGCTCTCCCATTCTTCACCCCTCATGAGATAAGCGGAGCTGAGGATAAATGATGCACTTGTAGGAGGATGAGCATACTTTGCTGATTAAATCGAGACCATTGAACAGACGGCATTGGCTAGACTTAGAACCAAGTAGCTTTCGAGCCTCAACCGCCTCTTTGGTCATTTTCTGTTAGAGCGATAATGCTAAAGCGCGCTTACTGAAAATAAGAGAAAGTAAGGTTAAAATGGTTTTATGGCGAGGCTTTTATGATCTGGCCTCGCCATGGGTTGTGCAAAGGTTTACTCAATATCCGCCCTCAGGCTGATTGTTGATGTAGTCAGCCAAAGAGGCCGCCTTGGAATACTTGCCCTCATGGTACCAAGTCACGATCCAGTGCATGGCCTCATGGATGCTAATGTCCTCCATGCCTTCAGGCATGTCGACACACCCATTCAGATAGTATCCCTCGCCCTTGGTCTGCTCATAGAGTCCTGCGGTCAAGAGCATGGCTAGCATCTGCGCCTTCGCCATCTTCATAGGTGTAGTGGGCTTCTCGTAGTTCAGGATATCATAGGCTTTCTTGGGCGTCAAATCTTTCAGCCAGTCCAAGGCTCCGTTATAAGAGCTTCCGAAGGCTGGGATGACGTGTTTTTTTGTTAGATCATCTATCCAAGCCAGTGCGTATAGGACCTGATCCTTAGTCACCTGGGTTCCCTTTCCCTTGTCATATCCCCAGAGCTTGCCAATGTTGGTCTTCCAGAAACCCATGGTATAGCCATCGGGATAGTAGCAGCACCGCACGCAAGCTATGTCGCTCAGCATTCCCGGTAGCAGGACCACGTCCTGTCCGGTCTCCAACACATGTTCGACCAGCCTTCCATAGCCTCCCTTCACTTCAGCGGTGACGGTGATCATCATGCCCTCATGGCAGCACATGACTTCGATCGATGCTTCGCCGTTGCAATCCGTGGTAACGAACTCGTCATAGTCGCAGCATCCATGCACATGGAAGGCTACCTCCACCCCCGGCATCGGGTTTCCATTGTTGTCCAGCACCGTGGCCGTTATCGTTGCCGCCTCTCCCACGCCCACACTCTGGCAAGCGGGTGACAGCTCAAGGCTAGCTGGGAACGCGCAATTCGCCGGAATCGTACCATATATCTCTGCTGCCCTCATACTAACATTAGCCAGGCTGATTCCTAAGTCATCATCATTGTAGGTTATCATCCAGATTACCGCCTGTATCGCAGCTGCCTCTAGATTCGGATCTGCCGCGCCCTCAGCCTGATAGTTGTTCAACACCCAGTTGACCTTGCACCATTCTTCCGCGGTCAGCAGATCGTCGATTACCATGGCGTCGTCATAGTTCAACGGTTTGTTGTAGTCAAGACAATAAGCGTTATAGCTCTCATCCTTGTCCACATTGTAGATCACAAGATAACCAGCCCATATCTTGTAACCTGGATCCATCGGATTGACTGGATATAAATCAGTGTTGATCCACAGCCCATATTCCCCTAGTTCATCGAAAATCGCGTCATCGCCAGGCTCAGGCGCTGCCAGGACCGTTGCGGGCACGGCGAAGGCCATGGCCAGCATCGCTACCATGACAAACGCCATCGTGCTCCTCAATCTCGTTTTCATTCATCCTCCCTCCGTTTCCGAACTTCCTTAAAGCGCAACTAGAGCCTCCCCCTATACAGGCTCTCAATTTTCGCCTTTAAAGATTGATATATGTTTGGATGGTGAATTATATATATTTATCTCTATTCTCTTTATTATTATCCAAAAAGATAATAACCTTTCTTACTAACCATTATCATGTCCAGCAACGCATTTTTTTAAACTATTGTCTGAACCTGTTTTTACCCGAGCCCGATGGTTGAAATGCTAGTTTTTATGATAGATTTATCGCGAACAGCCTTCAGGGACAGCCTGTTCACATTTGCCCAAAGAGCATCTTTCGATATAGGCCAATTCCTTGGCTCTCATCAAAGCTTTCTCCAGCACGCTCATATCGCATCCTCGGCATTCGTGCCTTAGACTTAGCAGCTCGGCGAATGCTTTCGATTTCTCCACATATCCCTGCTCATCTTCTACATTGGTCGAGATGTACAGGCAGCGCGAATAGCCAGTGAAGAGCATCTTGAGAAAATACATGGGATCGTAGCCTTGATCCACCATACAATCCAGATGCAGCTCTTTTATAGCTCCCTTAAACCCTAGCTCTGCCCAGCCCGGACTGGAGAACCAAGTGCCGGTGCATTTCCTCTTCTCCCTCTCGTACTCCACTGGAGTTAGTAGAGCGGCGATGCAGTCATCCGCCTCCAGCATGGATGTGGGCACCTCCAATTCCTTGGTCACGCCCCTTAAAGATTGGCACACCCCATATCCGAGGAAGACTGCGTCGACCTTGCCCTTCAGCGCGGAGACTCTCTCCCTGACCCTTACCTTCAATTCCGCCGAATCCACATGCAGAGCGAATTCCAGGTACTCACGGTGCACGATGTCTGGATCGTCTTTGGTCAGATTCTCGATCTCACGTTTCAGTATTTCGCATGCGACGATTCCCACCCGGATGCCATTGCTCTGCATGATGCGTCCTCTTCTCCTCATAGAGGAGCGCATCTACAATTTAATTCTGATGCATTATACCACGGGCTTAACTTTGATTGCATGCCCTGCTGTCCTCAGCTAAAGATACTTCCATTTCCTTTTTGGCTCATGGGCCTCTCTCTCGACGGATTGGCTAGGCGCAATGGCCGAGGGTTCACCTTTCATCCTTTCGGGAGACTTATGCGGTAATGATACAAGAGTAGTCGTCTCTAATGACCACGGTCGGGGCGACCTTATGGCCGATGCCGTGAATGGATTGCGGATGATTTTGGCATAATGGTTCATGAGCAACAGCAGCGCTATGGCATAAGAAGCCATCACCACCAGGCTCAGCCACCAGGCTAGTTGGAATAAAAAGGCCACCACCAGTATAGCCAGAAGGCTTATAGAGATGAAAGAGGCGATGAAATGGCTGATCTGTTGGGAGCCTTTACCACTGGCCCCCAAATTCTCATAGTTTATTGAGCGCACCACAGGGGCCAGCTCGACCTTCAACATATAGGAGATCCAGACGGTTAAGCTAAGGGCTGCGAAGAAAGTCAGCCAATGCCAAATACCAGTAGTCCCCGCAACCACCAAGAGGGAGAGGAAATAGGCTATAAGGCTCACCTCTATCCTCCTGCTGCGCTTGAAAAGCTTGAGGGAAGAAGGAAGGAGGATTTTTCCCATGGTCCTAGACATTATGGCCCCCCCTTGCTTGACGTAGGATGGCAGCAGCTTGGAAAAAAACCGTGCTATCTGGTCGCTGAAGCGGATAAGTGCGGGAGTGATGAGGCTCATGGTGAAACAGAAAAGGCCAGCGAAGGGGTTGATTTCCGCTCCCTTGGTTACTCCTGCCGCCCCGCTGCCCATGCTCGCGTACATGATCGACTCCGCACCCCTTCCACACATGGATGCTCCCATGGAAACTGCCGCGCGCGAGCTGAAGCCCATGAGGTAAGCTATAGCCGGCAATATGATCATCTCCCCTAGCAGGGCTACGGGGACCGCGATCAGCACCACCGTGATTATGCCAGGGAACATTGCTGGATCGATAAGCATTCCGAAGAAGACGAAGAATATGGCCACGAAAACGTCTCTGAAAGAGGTCAGGCGCATGCCGAAACGCTCGGCGAGCTTGGTCTCGGAGAAGACCATGCCCAGGAAGAAGGCGCCTATTATCGCTGGCACTCCTGAGGCCTCCGCCAGGGCCGCGGAGAGGAAGACCATTCCCAAAGCGAAGAGGACGAAGAGCTCGTCGCTCTTTATCTGGGAGAGGTAAGAGGCGGTGCGGGGTATCACCACGGCGGCCAGGAAGGCGAAGAAGGCGAAGAAGACGCCGATGCCGAGGAGCAAATTCGGGATGCTCTCCGCCCCTAGCCCAATGCTTCCAGCCTGCATAATCAGACCTCCCATGATAGCTAGCACTATCATGGAGACGAAGTCTTCCATCACCATCATCCCCAGGAGGACCTCGGTCTCGGGATTGGAGAACCTATTGAGCTCCATGAGGGACTTCCCAGTAATGGCCGCGCTGCCCATGGCCACTACGCCAGCCAAGAATATGGTATCCACAAGGGGCCATCCCAAGGCCATGCCCAGTACCACGCCCATGAAAAGATCCACCCCAGTATTCAAAAGCGCTAGCAGGGTGGCAGGGCCTTTGATCTTGCGCAGCTTGGTGAAGGAGAACTCCAGGCCTAAGAAGAAGAGTAACAGGACCAAGCCGAGCTGGGAGAGATATTCGACAAAGCTGATGTCTTGCACTAGACCATTGTACTGAATTCCAAAGAGGTTCAAGCTGACATAGGGGCCGATAAGCGCTCCAACGATTATGTAACCCAAGATGACGCTCTGCTTGAATCTCGAGGCCAGTGAGGCTGCGATGAAGGCGAAGAGCATTATCACCCCCAATTGCATCAACAACTGCAGGTTCCCTAGCATCGTGACTCCCCTTGGTACGCAGTGGCGCCCTGAGCTACGAGATCAGGAACACAAACCAAGTTTAGCGTCCCTCTCTTCATCATCACCTAGGCGTGAGCTGGGCATATCGGCGAAGCTAGCCATTGGCCAGCAACCTAGTGCATCCCTCGCCCGCATCACGCTGCAGCGTAGAAATACTTTTTCTAGCCAGTCTTGCCCTCGCTATATTGCTTTTATAGCCTAGGTGCCTAATTCGTCAAAAGATAATTCAACTCCGTGGAGGGCAGAGACGCGTCTGGAGGCTGAGGGTTTGATAGAGGTTGATGGGGCGAGGGGGGAGGGGGGAGGCCAGATTATCAGGACCTCAGTGGCGCTTTCCTCCCTTATCGGACAGGAGACGCGCATTTGCAATATTAGAGCTGGCCGACCTAATCCTGGGCTGCAGGCACAGCATGTGTGCGCCATAGAGGGGGTGGCGCGACTTTGCGATGCAGTGGTGAAAGGCAATAGAGTGGGGTCGACAGAAATACTCTTCTCACCTGGAAGGGTAAAGCCAGGCCAGTATAAGATGAGCGTGGGTACCGCCGGCAGCGTGACCCTTGTGCTCCAGGCCTGCCTACTGGCCAGCGCTCGAACTCCACAACCTTTTATTTTCGAAGTAATGGGAGGTACGAACGTGCGTTGGTCCCCTCCCATAGACTTCTACGAGCTGACCCTGTTTCCGCAACTGGAAAGAATGGGTGCGAGATGCGCTCTAGTGGAGATGAAAAGAGGATTCTATCCAGAGGGGGGAGGGAGGGCTGTGGTGAGGTGGGAGCCACCATCCAGATTCCTGCCTTTGAACCTAGAGAGAAGAGGTGGACTTAAGCACCTCAAGGGAAGAGTCTTCACACAGAACCTTCCTGAGCATGTGGCCCAAAGAATGGCAGCGGCCTTTAGAAAATCATTTTTAGGCGCCAATATCAGCCTTTATACCGAGCGGAGCTTGGGTGATTCCACGGGAGCAGGCATATTCATTCTCGCAGATTTCGAGAATTGTCTCCTATCGGCAGATGGCCTTGGAGAGAGAGGAGTTCCAGCAGAGAAGGTGGGCGAGGATGCGGCCCAAGCCTTAAAGAAGGAGATTCACTCTGCGGCCACTGTGGATGCGCATGCCGCCGATCAGCTCCTCCCCTTTATGGCACTGGCAGAGGATGAGTCGCGGGTTGTGGTGCGAGAGATCACTGGACATCTGCAATCTCAGGCCGATCTGATGCGAAGATTCCTAAATGCCTCGATTGATTTCGAGCCCATCGACCGTGGCGTCCTGCTGCGTGTAAAGCCTCAGCCATACATATAGCTGGTCTTCCTCTTGGAGCTCTCTTCTTCGTTTATGGCCTTCTTCTGTATCTCCTTAAGGGTATCCTCTATGAGGGCCGCCTCCTCCAGCAGCGGTTTTAGATCCAATTCCACGTGTAGCAGCATGCGGTCGATCACGGTCATAATCGCCGCCGCAGCCCTAGCATCAGGGTATTCAGCATGCGCTTCGGCCAGGAGGGTCAAGACGTCAAAATCTCTAGCTACGCCCTCATTCAGCAGCACGCCCGCGAAGCCTGCAATGACCCCATTCTCGAACGTCTTCACATCGATCTGCTTCATTATCTGCCTGACTGAGGGCGTGGAACCCACTCCCCAAACCCTTACTCCAGCTCCTGGCTCGATGGCATCGTCAGATATGGCCGCGCCATATTCGGCTAATTTTTCTGAGCTGGCTTTGGCCAAAGCTTCAATGCGCTCAGAGTCATCTTTGCTTAGTAGGCCTTCGGGGGAGATGACCATCTTGCATTTGTGATCCTCTACCCAATCCATCATGGTGATGGCCAAGGGCTTGAGTATGTCCTGGGCGGGTTGGAACTCGGAGACGAAGACCACCACCTTCTCTTGGCCCTTGGTTCCCAAAGAGCCGCCATAAACCCTCACAGGACTCAATGGTACACCCTCGCGCACTAAAGAAATGGAAGGGAAGTAGATGGAATCGACCACGGCTATCTGTTCCAAATTGAGAAAGCTCACCAAATAATTGGCCACAATGGAACCTACCAAGCCCACAGAGGGGAAGCCGTCGATGACGTACGCGCCCTTGATGTTCTTCTCTTTAATGTCGATTATATCTATCCCGTTCATCAAAAGGCAATGTGCGCATTGTGTACTTATTTTGTAGGTTCTTGATTCGAGTTCTCGAGTGCGCAAAGGTCAGTAACCTTTATTTTGGCATCCTGCCCTGAAAGCGTGCGATGAGACCTCATGTTATAGTAAACTGCGCCATGACCGCCGACGGGAAAATCGCCGGAAGGGCGCGGAAGCAGGTGAGGATATCGTCCCCTGAGGACTTGGAACGAGTGCAGCGGCTGCGCGCGGAGTGCGATGCCATTCTGGTAGGCGTGAACACAATAATATCAGACGATCCTCACCTGACGGTGAAGGGGTTAGACCGGCAGCGTAATCCGTTGCGTGTGGTGCTAGACTCGAAAGGAAGGACTCCGCAGAGTGCCAGAGTGCTCGATGAACGAGCGAGAACTCTCATAGCCACCTGCGAGGAATGCAGCAAGGAATGGGAGGGGGCGGAGACGGTGCGCCTGGGCAAAGAGAAGGTCGATTTACACCAATTGATGCGGGAGCTAGAGCTCAGGGGGGTGAGCAGGCTAATGGTGGAGGGAGGGGGTGAAACGATATGGTCCTTCTTCAAAGAGGGACTGGTGGACGAATATGTCGTATTCGTCGGCTCAATGGTGCTGGGAGGGAGGGATGCGCCCTCGCCCGTGGACGGGGAAGGATTCGATGAGGGGAAGTGTGTCAGATTAAGGCTAATCGAATGCAAAGTACTGGGTGACGGTGTGCTCTTAAAGTACGAGGTCATGAAGAATGCTGGCTGAGCCTAAATTCCTGGCGGATGGGATGCTAGGATCTCTGGCGCGCTGGCTGAGGATGATGGGATATGACACTACCTATTATAGCGTGCTTGAGGACGATGAGCTTCTAAAAATGGCGAAGGAACAAGGAAGGCTGCTTCTCACGCGAGACCAAGACCTAGCTGCCCGTGGCGGGCGATACGCCATTTTGATCACTGAAGAGAATTTGGAGGAGCAGCTTTTACAATTGGTGCATGAGCTTGGTCTAAGAACCGATTTGGAGATGAGCAGATGCACAGAATGCAATGGTGCCTTGGAGAGCGTGAGCAAAGAGGAGGTGAAGGGGAGGGTGCCACAAAGGACCTTGCAGTTGCAAGATCAGTTCCATCGCTGCCTATCCTGCGGCAAGATCTATTGGAAAGGAACGCACTGGGCCAATATCCAGCGACGTATAGCAGGCATCGAGGCTAGAAGCGATAGAAATCCTCGCTGACGATCTTTCCTGTGCCCGCATTGATGATCATTACACCATATATTCCTTCTATGCACCAGATGGGGAGATAGAATATGCCCTTGCGGTCCAGATGTATATCGTTGGCACGGGGGGCAACGCGCTTGCGCTCGGTCATGGTCACATGGCCCTCATCTCGCACCATTTCTTTTTCTCTGCTGTGCAGGCGCAGCACCTCTTTTCGCGCCAATTCGTCCGCCTCCTCTTGGCCGAACGAAGGTGTGGCTTTGTGGTGCGCTGCCTCCAGGGTGTAGACTACATCCAATTTTTCGCTCCACACCTCCACCTTCCTGGTGAGGGCGTTCACCGCCAGGCGCCCCTGCTCCTCCCCCACCACTTCATTTCCACAGTATATAGGGCAGGAGTAATC